>DUZM01000020.1 GCA_013349485.1 Candidatus Hydrogenedentota bacterium
CGCCATGCGCGATCCCAATCATAAGCGGGATTACGAGCAGTGGAAAGGCCAGGTCCAGTTCCTTGAGAGTAAAGGCTTGGCCCATTACCACGAGTTCATTCCGCGCGGTGACACGTATTACAAACTTATGGCCGTATGCGATTTCATCGTGCTGCCGTCCGTCGACGAAACCCAGTCGGGCACGCTGGCCCGAATCATCGCGCTCAACAAACCCTACATTACCACCGCCCCCATGGAAGGGCTCACGTCGCAAACCCTCGAGAGCGAGGGTGGTCTGTTGTTCACCACCAAGGAAATGCTGCGCAAACACGTGATGCGGCTTGCAACCGACGAGAACCTGCGACTCGAACTCGGTGAGAATCTGCGGCGATACCTCGAAGACACCGTGTCCTGGGAAATTGTTGCGCATCAGTATCTCGAAGCCTACAGACTCGCCAGAGAAGCCAAACAAAGCGGCAGTTGCGTGGTCCTCGACACCGAGTTCTGACTTTGGATGGCCGTTATCGGCAAGGTCGTCCATCAGGCCGTCAGGCTGCGCATCATGGCGTCGCTGCCTACGCTCGATGTGAAGGGACAGGCCCGTATCGCCCCACCTCCGGCCCGCCGCAGGTGGACTCGCTTGCGCCAGCCCCTTCTTTTCGCTCATGCTTACCCGGACTCGTTGTGGCCATTTGGGGCATGACGTGTTAGACTGTGGCCGGGGGAAAGCGGCCGTAGCGGGTCAGGGCCGCGCGGGGTAAGTCTTCGGCGGCGTGCCAATGCCGGGGAGACTGCGCCAGGGGCGTGCGGAAGGAGAAACCTATGGACTCTGAAGAGGCGCAACGGAAGTTCAAACTCGCGGAGCGCATGTACAACGACGGCCGGTACGGTCAGGCGCTGCTCTTGCTCGATTCCTTGGATTCCGAGTTTCCCAACGCGAAGAACGTGATGTTTCCGCGGGCGCGGTGCCTCGCGAAACTCGAACGCACCGCCGAAGCGCTGGCCCTCTGCGATCAGTTGATCGCGCAGTTTGACGATCCGAAGGCGAAGGTGCTCAAGGACAGGTTGACCGCCGGTGAAGGCGACCTGCCCCCGGAGATCGCCGCGATTCCCGACATCGGCGAGGAGGTCCCTTCCGCAATCCCGCGACCAATCGCCCCGCCCCAACGGCCCTTTTTTCTTTCGGCGCCCTTCATTGTGGGGGCCTGTGTCGTCATCGCGTTCGTCGGCATCGTGGTCGCCTTTGCCGTATGGCAACGCACTACCCAGCCAATGGAACAGGCCGAGGAACTTGTCGTTGCCGAGGAAGCGGCGCCGGTCGAGCCCGGCGAAGACACGAGGGTGGACGACATACGATCCGTGGTATCCTCGCTCGGATGGCGCCTGCTACTCATGCTTGTTCTATTCGTCGTAGAGATAGTCGCCGGCCTTTATCTTACGCTCATGGTTGTAGGGAAACTCCCGCACGAAAGTTTTGGCGCCGATCTGTTAAGTGTTGCCCCGGTTACGATAGGTGCGTGGCTTGCGGGCCTCGCGACCTCTCTGGCCACTTGTTTCTGCCCAATCCTCCCGTGTCTTCTGTCGTTTGTGCCCATCCTGCTCATCGGCCTCATTCTTCACAAAGTGTACGACATGGGCTTCCTCGATTTGCTGCTCTATTTCTTCATCGTTTTTGGCTTTCTAACGGCGGACTACTTCCTGTTCACGAAGCTGATCGCACCAGAAATTGACGTTCTCGGCACGGTGCTCCAACGGGAGATCGAGGAATCATTCGAAGAGGAATTGAAACAGGAGGCGGGCCCTGTCCCCTTCGCCGAAATCACGGTGGACGGCCAAGCAGTCGACTGGGCCGGCATCAACGTGTTTCTCGACGTACCCGAGCTCGAGTACGATGAAGCGGAATACGACGTGCAAACCGTCAAACTCGCCCACAACTACTCGTACCTCTTCGTCTTACTCGAGTTGGGCGTAAGCATCGAGCAGAAGTTCCGAACGGAATACGATCAAACGGGAACCGTTTCTTCGGGCGCGATTGGCTATTTGAACATTGCCGCGCCCGAGTATGAATATTCGATATGGTTGCCGACGGGTTTTACGCAGTTCACGGATCCTGGAACAGGCGCAACGACCATGTACCCGACCGTTAGCGTGGACGTGACGCGAAGAGCCGCCGATGGGAGCAGCAGTGAAACCCTTATGATGCTCGATTCGGCGTCGACGCCGGATTCGCTTTGCTTCCTGGGCAAATACGTCGAGATAGGATTCCCGGTAGACGCACTCGGTTTCTCGACCGACTCGGCCGTCACCGTCACGCTGGACGAATAACGGGGGCGACACGCAAACGACCCCCTCGGAATACGTCCTCCGCGAAGAACGATCACGACAGTCGGCCAAAAGGCCGCCTGCCAGAAACAAAGGAAGCAAGACGAAGCGGAAAAGGGACAGTCCCTGCTCGGTGACTCGCGAGGATAGTCCCTTTACCTGCTGAATTCGGCGCAAGGGATCAAATTGTCTCCATGGCCGCCTCTTCGACAGGCCACGCGTAGGCCGTCGCCACGCTTTCCTGCCGCGGCTCGAGCCGTCTCTTGATATCCTGCCAATTGGACCACAGGCTGAAACACGACCAGACGATCATTGCGGCAACCGCCAATCCAAGGACGCCGTTCCAGATAAGTCTTCTGCCGCCGCGCGGGGTTTCATCGCCCATGTAGGACTTCATGTTCAACAGCGCGACAAAACAAATAACCGCCATAGGCATCAGCGGCGCGCAAAGGGTCGAGGTCGTGATGGCGACAAACCAGGGATTTGAGAAACACACGCCGAAAACCGCGATGCCCGGAAGAAACGAAAACCACAAGCCAGCCTTGCCCCGGTGCTCGAAACCGAACATCTCACAGCAAATAAAACCCGAGGCCAGCATCATGGTCGTAATGGTCGAGAATCCGACCGCCATCATGCCGAATCCCACCAACAGCGTGGAGAGCCTGTCCCCAAACGTCGGTTTCAGGGCAGGGATGAGATCCGCTACGCGCTGCACTTCGTTGCCGTATTCACCGGGATCTGGGCCGAGCGTGTTCGCCGTGCCGATGACAAGAAACGTGGTTGCGATAAGAAACGGGACCAACATGCCCGCAAACAGGTCGAAATACGCCAACTCCTTGTGTTCCTTGCCCCAGTTCCGTTTGAGAAGCGAGTAGGGATACAGAAACAGCATATTGATGCCGACGGCCGCGGCAAGGCCCGACACAATAGGCTTCACCACGCGCCCATCGACGGCGTGTGCCGCAACATCCTTTGCGAAGGAGACGCCGGTGATGCCGAGGAAGAACGCCTTCCAGCGAATGCCGGACGCGAACCCCACGACCGCAAACGCCAGCACAATCGACCACACCAGACACTGGATGCCGATTTCGTATGCCCGCAGGCCCCGCGCACCGACGTGATAGAGATAGGCCGCGCCGCAGCCGCAGCCGAGGATCACGGCGCCGATGAGCAATCGCGTTGGAACCGTGTCCAGGTCCAGTCCGACGCTGCCGGCCAGCGTGATGGCGCCGTTCGCCGTCAACGAATACTGCGGGACATGCCAGATCAGCGAGGCGAGCAAAGCGCTCACGCCCCAGAGAATGGCCAGCGAGGGATGGAGCCGTTCCCAGAACACCTGATACGCGCGTTCGCCGGTGTGGCACGTCTGTTTTGCCACCGCAGCTAGCACGCACACGCCCAAAACGATGCCCAGCGGCTGCACCCATAGCAGCTTGTACCCGGCCAGCGATCCCATCACCACACAGGACGCCGTCGACGCGCCGCCAAGCGTCAGCGCGCTTTGAATATATCCCGGCCCCGCCAGTTTGAGGTAGCCTGGAACACGCACCAGGAACGGCTTTTTTGCCAGTTCCCCCAAGTACGCGCGCTCGTCCATGTAACTCCTCCCGCAGGTTGCCCGACGACCTCAGCGGAGTGTAGCAGCCGACAACGCGCGCCGCAAACCGGACTTCCGCCGCGGACGGCGGTTCAACACAAAAAGGCGAACCGCCAAGGACGCCAAGAACGCCAGAAGAGAACCATTCTACAATCTGGTGCTGAGGGAGAGTTAGTGCAAGCCGTCTGACGGAACCGTGCAGCGCGGCGTCTTTCCGGAAAAGGCGCATGTTCACGGAACCAGCCAACCTTCTTGGGTGTACCTTTGCAGAAGGACGGGGTAGGCGAGTGTGTTGATCGCATCGTCGTCCGAGTCGAGCCAGCGTTTGCCGAACACGAGGGCTTTTTGAAACACGGCCGGCGTCAGATAGCGCGTGTCGACATTGAATTCGATGTGCTCGATCTTCTGCCGAAAGGCCTGCTCGGACACCGGAGACTTCCAGAGTAATACCCACGCCCAATCGCCGAAACTCGGCACGTTGTCATGATAGGGTAGCGTCTTCCATCCCGCCGCGTCCATCGTGCGCAGAATGCACAGAAACGCTTCTTTTGCGTGGTAAGGGGACGTGGCCTGAACCGCGACAACGCCGTGTTCCGCGAGCACGTTGCCGAGTTTGAGGTAGAATTCCTTCGAATAGAGCTTGGCCAATTCGACGGCATTCGGGTCGGGAAAATCGATCAGGATCACGTTCCATTGCGAGGGGATTTCCGCGATGAAACGATCGGCATCCAGCGTGAACACCTCGACCTCGGCTACTTTTTCGACGGCGGGATTGGGCTTCCGTCGTTGCTCCTCGACGTAGACGGGCCTGACGCCTGCCGAGGCCACTGCCGCGCTCGCCGCCGCATGCACGCGCGCGTCGGCAAACGCGTCCCGATTCAGTTGCCGCAACTTCGGGTCAGTCGAGAAAAGCCGCACCATCTCGGGGTCCAGTTCAACCAACGTGACCGCCTCGACGTCGTCGTACTTCAGCACCTCCCGCAGCGCCATCCCGTCGCCGCCGCCCAGAATGAGCACGCGCTGGTGGTCCGGCGCCAAAGCCATTGCGGGATGCACAAGCTGCTCGTGGTAGATGGCCTCGTCTGTGGACGAAAACTGGAGATTGCCGTTGATGAACAGGCGATAGTCGTCGGCTTGTCTGCTGTGGGTCAGCACAAGGTGCTGGTATTTCGTGGTGGCCGAGAACACAATCGGATGGACGTATAAGCGCTGTTCGAGCGAGAGGGCCCACGCGTTGACCCGAGCAACGCCCAACAGCAGCACGATGCCTGCCGCGCAAACGCCGGCCACGGACAACGCGCGCTTATGCACGAGGCCCAGCCGATAGAAATAGGCCAGCGTCATCGCGGCGACGAGCAGGTTTGCGGCGCCCAGAATAAACCCGACTTTCGTGATGGGCACGTATCGCAGCAACAGAAACACCCAGACCAGGGCGCCGACGAAAGCGCCCAGGTAGTCCATGCTCCATATGCTCGCGATGTTCGCTTTGAGGCGGCCCTGATACGCCTCGTTCAACCGCGTGACCAGCGGGATCTCGAGGCCGATAAGAAAGCCGATGGCGCTCATAGCGCCGTATTGCACCAAGCCGAACAGCGTCGGACGCAGCGAGAAGGAGGCGAACATGGCAACGGGCGCAAACCCGCTCAAGAGGGCTATGGCGATCTCGACCGCGACGAACTTCTCGATGAGATGCGCGTCGGTGAGGTACTTCTGAAGGTGGCTGGCCAACCCCATCATCAAGAGCATGACGGCAATCGTAACGCTCATCTGCTCGATGCTGTTGCCGAGGATGTAGGTCGCGACCGTGCCCATGACGTATTCCGCGACCAGGCCGCATGCGCCCGTCATGAACATCGAGACGGCCAGCATCAACGTGGCAAACCGGGGCTTCCTGAGGGGTGTGTCCTGTGTGGTTACTGTGGCCATCGTTCTGGGTCGTGAGGCAGTCTGCCGCCCTAAACCACGGCGGCAATGAGTATGGCCACGGCAACCACAGCCCCTTGCGCGACCAACAGCGCCGCCGCGTTCTGGTCGCGGGCGACCTCCGTTGCCAGCGTCGTGTGCGGCAGGAAGAAGATATCCACGGCCTTACGCATGATGAGCAACAGCACAATGCCCATGCCGGCACACAGTGAAAAGGCTATCACGTCGTCGACCATGCTCACGTAGTCGCCCGCGATGCTTGCGCGAAGAATAATGCCCAGTGCAATCAGCATGCCGGCCAGGCCGATGCCTGCAGCAGGATTGTTCTTTTTGATCTCTTCCCCGACCTTGAACGGCGTGATAAACTCGTAGATGACGGCCAGTACAACAAGGCAAATCTGCCCCAGAACGGCGAACAGCAAGACGCTTGGAATACCGCCGCCCTCGCCCGAGAACGCACCGTTCATTACCAAGCCCGTAGCCACGAGACTCCCAAACTCGGCCATGCCGACGGCGACGTTTCTGTCTTTGACCGCCTGATCGTTGTCGATCTTGCGCAGCAACACGAGATCGTTGACCATTCTTGCAGCGAACATGATGACGACCAACAGCGCGCCGTCGATCAACAGCCCAACCACGTTTGGCACAAACTCCTCCGTCAGGCTCGATATCGAGCCGAGGAAACCGATGGCCAGCGCGACGGAAAACCCCGCCTTGCGGAACCCAAGCGCCAGATTGCTCTCTTCCTCGATTTCGCGATCCTCGTTGTACGACGTCCGGAAGTCGTCCAGCTTTTTCGCCACAAACATAAAAACGAAGGCAATCACTGCGTAAGCGCTATCTTCAAGCATTGAAATGATGACTTCCATCGTGACTCCCCTTTCTTCAACGATAGCCGAGCACTATGACGAATTATAACGCCCTACTTGCCGCCGCGGCCGAAGGCGCCGCCGCGGCGCGACGCGCCCGCGCGCTGTGTGCTGCTTGCCCTCGTCCTTGCAGCGCCGGCTTTCGCAAAACCACCTCGCTTGGCGTAGGTTGAGTCGGCATATTGGGTCTTGGCGAACGTGCTGTCCGTGCCGTACAGCGGTTTCGACGCGGTGCCGCCGTGGAAGGCGCTCCGGCCCCGGTAACCGTTTCGCCACGTCTGATAACCATCATAGTCATACGCTCGATGGCTGCGGCCGTAAAATGTGGAATAGAAGAAGAACGGGCGATGATAGTGCCAGTAGTGCCCGCCGTAATTGTCGCGTTCCCAATACCCGTACCGTTCATCGTCGACCATGGCCAAACCCACCGGGGTGGCCTCGTCGAGCACTTCGTCCTCGAAGTAGCCATACGGCTTTGTGGCAACCGCCATGCCCAGGGATTTTTCGTGCTTTTGGTAAAACTGGGCGGAGACTTCTTCCCAGTCCCGCCGTTTTTCCTTTCCATCTTCGACATACGCGTACTGGTGGAAGTATTTCCTGACGCGGCCCTCCTTGTCCACGCGCATGTCCGTCAAAATCTTCGAATAGGAGACGCCCAGTTCGCCGAGCTGCGCCCGAAACTTGTCGTCGGCCTCCGAGAATCCCGCGTGATGTCGCGTAATCGTATCGCACGAGTCGCTGAAGGTCATATAGTTTGGGTCTGCCGACGCGATTTCGTTCTCGGCCGAATCGAGCGCGCGTTGAACGTCCGCGTGGGCCGAGCGGATGTTATAGAACCGATCGTTGATGGCCCCTACGCGATCGGGATGATCCTGTTGCGCCTGCTCTGAGACCAATACCAGGCCCTCGTATTTCCGGTTGACGTCATCGGCCTGGGTTTCGGCCTGCTCGATCATCTCGTCTTTCGAATCCCGCACCTCTTTCAAATGCGCGACGGCCTCGAGGGGCCGTTTCGCGGCCCTCTCCGCACGATCGAGCGTCTGGAGAAGACCCGCCGTCTCTGTGCCCACACGCTCCATATCGGCCTTCTTGTTCGATGCAAGCAGTTTCTCGAGTTTCTCTTTCGACGCTTCGGCCTCCCTCAAATCCTCGCCGGCCGCGTCGAAACGCTGTTCCCACGCGCGCCGCTCTGCGTAGGGCCTCACGAAGGCCCAATCGCCGGAGTTCTTCAATTCGGCGTACTTCTGCTTCTCCTGCTCAATCGCAGACTGCACTTCCTCGACCTTCCGTACGGCGGCCTCCGCTGCTGTCCGGGTCGGCTCTGGAATACCGCAACGCGCACAGGCGAGTACAACAAAAAGAAGCAGAAGTAAGCCGCTTCTTCTACGTTCGAGCATGCCGATTCCCTCCTCCTCTTTCTACGTGGCCAATTCAGTCCTCGTGAAAACAATACGGTCTTCATTTGGATAGGAATGGGCCGTCTCCCAAGACACCCCGTTGTCATGCAATCCAACCGATACGAACGTTGCAGGCGCCGTTTCCTGCGCGCATTGTGGGAACCGATAGGACAGCAACGCCTGTCGCTGCGTTCTTGGTTTCGACTCCAGGTCCGTAAGACGCCGTCGCCCCGGCGAGAGGCCCATCCGCTCCGCGACAAACCGGTAGTCCATGCCCCCCAATGCAATCCGGACGCTGCCGTTCAGCGCGGCCAGCGCTTTGTGGAAATCCGGTTCCGCCCTCCCCACGCCGGCACACGAAAACACTTCTGCCATCTTGCTCGGCCCACACGTCACGAGCACGGCGTGGCTCGTGCCGATGATGAACGCCTCGACACGGATGCCTGCGTCCACAAGCACGGCCGCGTCAAACACGTTGAAACTGCCCTTGTGCGGATGCGAGCGGAATACTCGCAAGATCAATTGATCCGCAGACTGATCTACATAGAGCGGCGCTGTCGTCATCTCCGACACGTCAATCCCCTTCAGGCGCTTCGATCGCCGCTGGGTCAAGGCGGACGCCGAAGTACGCGTCAATTTCGGACTCCCATTGCTCGACGCTGATGCAGAACTGCCGCGATTCATCGTAGAAGTCCCAGTAGTAACAGGCCTCGCCGTCTTCCGCGCCGTACGCTTCCGTCAACGCCCGCCCCTCGAAACATACGGCCTCGCCGCTGTCGTCGTAGTAATACGTGCGGCCGTCATAGGAAAAGCTCCCTTCCTCTTCCTCATCAAAGTCGGCCAGCATGTTGCCGTCTAAGCCGACGCTCTCGGGGTCGCCGGGGGTGCCATAGAGGTATATCCCCGGTTTCTGTTCACTCCACTCGAGGTAGCTTACGGCGCCGTCCTCCCCCGAGAGCTTGAGTTCGCACCACCAGAACACGCCTTGCTCGCTGTCCTCGCAGTACGAGTCTATCTGTTCGACACGGTGTGGCACGCCGTTTAGACTGATTGAATCGCCCGGTCGAACCGCCGCAAGAGAACTGCTCATCGCGCCCTCCATCTTCTTGTTGCCGCTGTTCAATCCCCGCTGATCCGTGCGCCTTGTCGGCAACTGATAACACGGCCTTACGGCCGGACTATATGCCGTTAGCGGGTACCGAACCACTTGGCGTACAGCGTGTCATAGGTGCCGTCATCCCTCAGCGCCAACAACGCACGGTTTATGGGTTCGAGCAGCGGGCTGTCTTCTTGGACAGCAATGCCGTAGTATTGCTCTGCGAAAATGTTGCCTACGGCGCTGACCGATTCGTGCTCTCTGTCGGCAAAATAGAGTATACTCGGCGAATCGTAGACAATGGCGTCTACGCGTTGTGCCAGGAGCTTGTCCTGCATCGCCTCAATACTCTGCGTCGAGACTATGTCCGCGCCAAGTTCCCTTAGCGTCTTTTCCGATGTAGTGCCGGCGACGGTTGCCACCTTCTTGCCTCGCAGATCATGGTGGTCCTTGATGTTGAAAAGCTGTTGTTCGGTGAGGCCGGCGGTGACCTGGGCCAACACAAAGCCGAAGAAACTGATTCCCGTCAACATAACCAGCATTGCCGCGAAACGGCCGAGCCACTTCTTCGGAGCAATGTCGCCGTAACCCACGGTCGTCATTGTGGCCAAGACGCACCAAAACGCTTCAAAGATCCCCGGAAAGTAACTGTCGTTGATGGCTTCTCTTCCGCGCTCCACATACCACAGCACATGCCCGCATACGACGATAAACAGAAGAAAGTAAAGCAGCGTTTTCAATAACGTGCCCTGGGAGAGTATCTTGAATGTCGACGCGAACCCCGAGCTCGATTCGTTGTGCACTGCAATGCGCAATCCTGAGCGCAACATGGGTTGCGAGAAGTCAACCAGTTCTTCCCGTTTTGCGGTGATCGAGATCGCGGCAATCGCGACGTCGGCCTTGTTTTCCTGGAGATCTGTGAACATCTGTGCCAGGGGCGCTTCCCGCCAGACATACTCAACGTCCATCTTCTTCGCAATGTCGTGCCAGAGATCTACCGAGAACCCGGTGAACTTGTCGTTCTCTTTCATGACCATCGGCGGGATAACTTTGGTGTCGACCACTAGCTCTTCCGCAATCGCTGCTGTCGAAAGAAAAGCAAGCGCGATGGATAGAATCCTATGCATTTCCCATCCTCCCCAACCGTGGATTGAGTGCGCCGCCCAAAACACGCCCTGCGTCATGACGGCCCACGCACAGAATAGCACGAGATCCCGATATAAGCTACCCCTGAGAGGGCCTAACAAGTAGTCTCTACGAAACCGCTTGGGCCGTCGGTCTGCCGGCATATCCGTAGATGAGCCAATAAACGGCCCCGACAAGAATCGTGCCGCCGATGACGTTCCCGATTGTCACCGGCACCAAGTTCGCAACCAAAAAGCTGCCCCAGGTGAGATCCGCGAACTGGGCAACGTCAACGCCGTTGGCCGCCCAGAATGCCGCGTCGCTTCGGATGAACAGCCCTACGGGAACGAAATACATGTTCGCCACACAGTGCTCGAATCCCGCCGCTACAAAAGCCGTGATCGGGAAAACGATTGCTACGATTTTGCCTATCGTTGTGCGGCAGGAAAAGCAGAGCCACACGGCAAGACACACGAGCACGTTGCAGAATATCCCCCGGGTCAGCGCCGGCAAGAACGCGAGCCCGCACTTGGCGTCGGCTATGGCCATGGCCTTGATGCCCAACGCGCCCCCGGCGAAGGTATACTGCGCGGTCAGGTACATGGCGTAAGCCGTGGCGGCGGCCCCGACGAAATTGCCCACGTATACAATCACCCAGTTTCGTAGCAGCTTCCGAATAGGAAGCTTGCGGCTCGCCACGGCCATCACCATGAGGTTGTTGCCCGTAAACAGCTCCGCCCCGGCCACAATCACCAGAATCAGGCCCAGGCAGAACGCCAGGCCGCCGATCAGTTTCATTACGCCGAACGGCAGCTCGATGGCTTGGCCCGCCCCGTTCCCTGTGATCACCGTCGTGTAGAAGATCGCCCCCATGCCAATGAACGCGCCCGCCAACACCGCCAACGGGAACTTCTGCCGCACCGGCAAATTGCCCTTGGTTACGCCAACGTCCGCTGCCTTTGCCGCTATCTGCGGCGGCAAAAGACCGTCCAAACTCACGTCGTCCGAGCGTTCGATATCCGCCATCACTCTTCTCCTTTCGTTCGCACCGGCTCGTGCCCGTCGCCAGACTACCTCACATTTCCGGTAACAGGCAAAGAGAAGCAGAATCACTCCTCTTTTTTGCGTGACAGTTGCTTCCCCGGCGATTCAGACTGCCGCAATTCAGATTGCCGCAATTCGGGCCAACATTGAGGTGCGCCCCGACAGACAATTCGCATAGGGGAAAAATCGCTCTCGAAGGCCTCGGAGAAAAACCGGCAATGCCATTCTCCCGGCGTTGGCGCGTGGGACTGAAGCCTGTGCACATGCGGCGCTTTTTGCATTATCATCCGTGTGACATGTGCTGTCAAGTCGAGGAAGAAAGGCCCCCAGACTCCTTGGTTAACGGGGGGAGGCAAGACGAGCGCCGGTTATTGGTTATTAGTTGACATAAGCACACAATCTGGGGGCGCGGCAGCCAGATTGCTACTTTATAAGGTGCTAGGGCATTGACATAATCCATTATATTGTGGTACGGTACGCTTGACGGGCACTATGTGCGCCGATAAAAGTGCGAAAAAAGACATGAAAAGGAAAACCGCGTCGTGACGCCTGACGATGTCGTGTTTCTGGGACAGCACGCCCTGTTGATTACGCTTGTGACCGCGGCCCCGATGCTTCTGTCCGGCATGGTTGTGGGGCTGATCATCAGCGTTTTTCAATCGGTCACGCAAATTCAAGAGATAACGCTGACGTTTGTTCCAAAAATCATCATGGTGATGGTTGCGTTCGTGCTGTTCCTCCCGTGGATGATTTCGACCATATTGGGTTTCGTGCAGCCGCTGTTGAGCAATATTGGCGCGTGGGTGGATTAGTTGATGGCGATTTTTGAGGTCGAACTCTTCAAGGTATTCGTTCTTGTACTGATGCGGTTTGCCGGTTTGCTCGTGTCCGCGCCGGTGCTGGGTTCACGCAACTTTCCGGCCATTGGCAAGATTGGCTTGGCGGCGTTGTGCGCCATGCTGGTCACGCCGAATGTGGCGGCGCTGGAAGAAACGACCCCAACCGAGCCCCTGGGGTTTGCGGTGATGGGTGCAGGGGAGTTGCTTATAGGACTTATGATGGGTTTCGTTATGACGATTGCGTTTGGCGCCATCCAGGTTGCCGGCCAGCTTATGGACATGCAATCGGGATTCGGCATGATGAACGTGTTTAACCCGGCCATGGAAACGCAGTTTCCGATCTTCGGCTTCTATTTCTTCATCATCGCGGTTTTGTATCTGTTGGTCACCGACGCGCACCACCTCATGTTGCTTCATTTGGTGCGGACGTTCGAGAAAATCCCCCTCGGTGGGTTCGTAGTGCGTCCGGCGCTCCTATTCCACGTCGGCAAGTGGGGCAGCGCCATGTTTTGGGACGGCCTAATCATCGCCGCGCCCGTTGCCGGGGCCATGTTGTTGGCCTATATAACAATGGGGCTGATGGGACGGGTCGTGCCGCAGATCCATTTGTTCGTCGTCGGGTTCCCCGTGACCATCACGGTGGGTTTGCTGATGGCCGCGCTGGTTACCCGGCTTTATATCGGTGTGCTTGACGGCATGTTTGACCGAATGTTCGACAATGTCGCGGGACTTGTTCGAGGGATGGCGTAACGACCGATGCCTGAAGACGTAGGCGGCGAAAAAACTCTGCCGGCGTCGCCGCTCAAGCGGCAACGCGCTCGCGAGAAAGGAAACGTGGCGAAGAGCCAGGACCTGACCGCGGCGTGTACGCTCCTGGTGGCGCTGCTTGCAATGCGGTTTTTGGCACCGGCGATGTTTGAAAGATTGATTTCCGCCACGCGATACTTCTTCAGCGACGCGCATGTCCTCTCATCGGAACCGTTCATGCTTCAGCCGCTGGCCGTCAAAGCGCTGCTGCTTTCAGCCTCGTGCGTGATACCTTTCATGATAGTCATGCTCATGGCCGGCGTCGCCGTCAACGTGGCCCAGGTGGGGTTCCTATTCTCCGTGCAGGCGTTGGCGCCTAAGCCGGAGAAACTGAACATTTTCACCGGATTCAAGAAGTTTTTCACGCTCCGTTCGTTCGTGGAACTGGTGAAATCGTTGATAAAACTCACGCTCGTGACTTGGATCGTGTGGCTCACGATGCGCAACCGATGGGATCGGTTGCTTGTGCTGATGTATCTCGACCCGATCAGCGTAGCCGGGGGCATCGCTGCCCTTGTCGGCACAATCTGGTGGCGGATTGTGCTGGCCATGCTGGTGCTGGGCGTTCTCGATTACGCTTTTCAGCGGTGGCACTACGAGCGGGACCTCATGATGACGGTCCAAGAGGCTAGGGAAGAAGCCAAGCAAGTGGAAGGCGATCCCCGAATACGGCAGCGCATCCGTCAGATCCAGCGTCAAATGGCGGTGCAGCGCATGATGGCCGAGGTGCCCAGGGCCGAGGTCGTCATCACAAACCCGACGACGTACGCCGTGGCGCTCCGCTACAACGTCGCCGAAATGGCCGCACCCGTCGTGGTGGCGAAAGGCGCCCGGTTATTGGCCAAGCGGATTCGGGACGTCGCGGACAAGCACAATGTGCCCGTCGTCGAGAAACCCGAACTGGCCCGGGCATTGTACCGAACGGCCGAGGTCGGGCAACCGGTCCCGGAAGACCTGTTCCGGGCGGTGGCAGAAGTGCTGGCATTTGTTTTCAACATAGATCGGCGCGCGGAGAAGATTCACGAGCGCACACCGTTTCTAAACCCGGAGATGGGACAACAAGCGGTGTAAGAACTTGTTGGCTGCTGGCCGTCAACTGCCAGCAACTAGCGACTAATAACCGGCAACTGACAACTAGCTGGGAGTCGAGGCATGGCGGTTCCGGCCGACGAGATGGCGGCTGACCAACGCTGGTCGCTGGCACGCAATCCCGACGTCGTGCTGGCGGTCGCCGTTATGGGGATCCTCGTCCTCCTGGTCATTCCCATTCCTACGTGGGTGCTGGACTTGACGCTGACCCTGAGCATTTCGTTGTCCGTCGTAATCTTGCTGAGCACGATATATTTGCAACACCCGACGGAATTCGCGGTTTTCCCGTCGCTGCTGCTGATGCTGACGCTGTTTCGACTCAGCCTCAACGTGGCTTCGACGCGGCTTATCCTTGGCGACGCGAACGCCGGCCGGGTGATTGACGCCTTCGGCACTTTCGTGACCAAGGGCAACTACGTAGTTGGTTTTGTGATTTTCATTATCTTGGTAGTCATTCAGTTTGTGGTCATCACGCGAGGCGCCACCCGCATCTCGGAAGTCGCTGCCCGCTTCACGTTGGACGCGATGCCCGGTAAGCAGATGGGCGTCGACGCGGACCTCAACGCCGGACTTATTACCGAGGACGAGGCCCGAACGCGCCGCCACAACATCGAACGCGAAGCGGATTTTTACGGGGCGATGGACGGTGCCACGAAGTTCGTGCGCGGGGACGCGATCGCGGGCATTATCATCACGCTGTTCAACATTATTGGGGGTCTGATCATCGGCGTGGGCATGCGTGGGATGGACGTGATGGCCGCACTCCAGACCTACACCCGCCTAACCGTCGGCGATGGACTGGTCTCGCAGATCCCGGCGCTGATCGTTTCGACGAGCGCCGGCCTCATCGTGACGCGCACGGCGTCGGAGGAGAACCTCGGCGCGGACCTTACGGAACAGCTTTCACGTTATCCCCGCGCGCTTGGGGTGTGCGGGGCGTTGCTCGCGGCCTTTGCGTTAGTCCCAGGTCTGCCGATCGCGCCGTTCTTGGCGTTGGCCGCCGTTTTCTCGGCGCTGGCGTTGGCGGCCCGCCGGGCGCGCACCCGCGAGGCGGAGATCGTGCGCCGTCAGCGATTGGCCGAGGAGGAGGCACGAGAGGAAGTGGCGCCGCCGCGCACGGAGGATTTGCTGGTCATAGACCCGCTCAAGATCGAACTCGGGTACGGTCTTGTGGCCCTTGCCGATCCGAAACAGGGCGGCGACCTCCTGAGCCGGATACAGATCATCCGCCAGCAACTCGCCACGAAAATGGGTTTTGTAGTGCCCGTCATTCGGATTGTGGACAACATGCGGCTTCGCCCCAACGAGTATTGTGTGAAGTTGCGCGAGGCGGAGATCGCCCGGTATGAACTGTTGCCCGACCACTTCTTGGCCATGAACCCCGGACTCGTCGAGGAGGAGATCGAGGGGATTCCGACGGTCGAGCCCGCGTTCGGCCTCCAGGCCATGTGGGTCGCGCGGGAGAACCGGGACGCCGCGGAACGGCTCGGGTACACCATCGTCGAACCCAGCGCCGTATTGGCTACGCATCTTACCGAGCTTATTATGAACTACGCCTCGGAACTGCTGACCCGGCAAGACGTGGACCGACTCGTCGAACACCTCAAGGAAACGGCGCCGCGCGTGGTCGAGGAACTTTTGCCGAACGTTCTGACCCTTGGCGAGGTCCAGAAAGTGTTGCAGAACCTACTGCGGGAACGGGTGTCGATTCGCAACCTGGAGACCATCTTGGAGGTGTTGGCGGACTACGGTGCGCGGACGAAGGACGTTGAGCTTCTAACCGAGTACGCGCGGCACGCGCTCGCTCGCCAGATTTGCGCGGATTACGCCGACGAAGCAGGCACGCTGCATGTGGCCACGCTTGCGCCCGAACTCGAACGCGAACTCATCGAGGCAATCCGTCAAGCCGAAACGGGGGAGTACGTACCCATCGATCCCGCCCGGGCCGACGCCGTAGCGGCGGAAACCGCGCGCGCCGTTCAACCGATGGTCGTAGCGGGTCACGATCCGATCGTCTTGACCTCGGCGCAGATTCGGCGCTATTTCAAGCGCATCGTCGAACGCGACATACCGAAACTCATTGTTTTGTCATACAACGAAATCGATCCCAGGGTCCAGTTGGAGAGCGAGGGGCAGATAAGTGCGTGATACAGGCCAACGATTCCACAAATTCAAGGCGCGCACGCTCGAGGAAGCGTACCGGCAAATGCGGGATACCCTCGGCCAGGACGCCGTCATGTTGCGTGCCGCGCAGGTGCGCGAAACCGGCGTGCTCGGGTTGCTCGGCGGCAAGGCGGTCGAGTTGACGGCAAGCGCCGGCGCCGCGGGTTCTGCCGGGAAGGGGGGCGGCCGCAGCGCGGCGGAGCGCCGCTACGAGGCCGCGGCAAAAACGCCCCAGCGGGAGGAAGACGCGAGCACGGTGGCGTACTTCCAGGAACTCGTCCGCGACGCCCAGCGACGCATGGGCATGCACGACGCCGCGCAAACGCGCTATAGAACCGTCGGCAATGCAGCGCCGAAACCCGTCGAGGAAAAGCCGTCGCCGGGTTCCATCATCCCGTTCCGGCGGCCGGACCTGCGTCTGCCGGCCCACCGTCGCGAAGAAGGAAACGATCTCCGAAAAGAAGTCCATGACGTGCGGGAGATGCTCGAGGTCCTCGTCGCCGAGCTGCCGGGGGCAGGGCTGCCCGTCGAATTCGGGGCGCACTATCGTAATCTTCTCGAACGCGGCGTTTCGCGGAAAGTGGCCGCCCGTCTGGTTGCCGCCGTCACGGCGGGCGCGGACTTCGCCGTCATCCGCGATGCGCGCGTCTTCGCCGAGCGCCTTGGTTTCGAGATTCGCAAACTGGTTTCGGTGACGGGGGGCATCGGGCTCGTGGCCGGAGGCTGCCGGGTCGTGGCCCTCGTTGGGGCGACGGGCGTGGGTAAAACCACCAATCTCGCCAAACTGGCCGCCCAATTCGTTGTCCGCGAGTCGGCCCGGGTGGCCTTCGTGACGGCGGACACGTATCGGGTCGCCGCGCCTGAACAACTCCGCGTGTACGCCAACATCATCGGCGTGCCGCTCGAAGTTGCGAACGACGGCAAGGAAATGGTGGCCGCGATACGCCGGTTCAGAGATTACGACCTCGTACTTATGGATACGGCCGGAGCAAGCCAATTCAACATGAAACAGACGCGGGAACTGGCCGAAGTCCTCAAGCTGGCCCAGCCGAACGAAACCATGTTGGTTGTGAGCGCCAATACGCAGTTTGAGGAACTCATGACCACGGTGCGCAACCTCGATTCACTGAATCCGACGTCGCTGTTTTTCTCGAAGCTGGATGAAACCCGACGCTACGGCGCCCTGTTTAGTCTCGCCGCCGAGACGGGGTTGCCGTTGAGTTACATGAGTGTTGGACAAAACGTACCGGACGATATCACGTTGGCGCACCCTGGGATGGTGGCCAACCTCGTCCTCGAGGGTGGAGACAGACGTGGCAGATCAAGCGCAAAATCTACGGGAATTCATTAGCCGAAGCCAAGAACGGGCCCGGGTCGTCGCCGTAACCAGCGGCAAGGGCGGCGTCGGGAAAAGCACCACCAGCGTCAATCTCGCTATTGCGCTGGCCGCGCGCGGTAAACGCGTCATTCTGTTGGACGCGGACCTCGGCCTGGCTAATGTGGAAGTGCTGCTCGGACTCAATTCGCTGTACAACCTGCAGCACGTGATCGACGGCGAGAAAACCATCGAGCAAATACTCGTGCAAGGGCCCGGAGGCATTCAGGTGGTTCCGGGAAGCTCGGGCATAACGAAGTTGGCCGATCTCGACACCGAAGCCCGAAACAATGTGCTGGCCGGGCTCGAGAGACTGCAGGAAGGCGCAGATTTCGTCCTGGTTGACACGATGGCGGGCATCGGCCAGAACGCGGTGGCCTTCGCGGCGGCGGCCGACGAAGTCCTGCTCGTGACCACGCCGGAACCGTCGGCCATCGTCGATGCCTACGCGATGGTTAAGGCCATTTGCGCGACGCGCGATGAAGCCGCCATTCGGTTGATGGTGAACCTGGTTCGGAACGAGCAACAGGCGATGGCGGTAGCTTCGAAGTTGTCGAGCGTGGCCCAAACCTACCTGGGCCGCAGGCTGTCATTCTTGGGTTATCTCCCTCGCGACATCCACGTATCTCAGGGCGTCATGCAGACCTATCCGTTCGTGCTGCGGTATCCGAACACGCCCGCGGCCAAGTGCATGGAAGACCTGGCGCGACGTCTCATGCAACGCCGGCTCGACGTCAAACAGAGCAGCGGATTCTTCCGCCGGTTCGCGGAAACCATCGGGCTTGCCAATGCGTCCTAGCAGCGGGGCACCCGCTTGCGTGAATCCATGTGTTGCGCTCATTCTTACCGGCGATTGGGGTTCGGGCATCCAAATCCGCACGTAAGGAATGCGGCATCTTGCCGTTTTCCCTGGGCGGGTCGAGTTCAAGAAGCTCATCCGGAATCATCGTTAAGCGGGCCGATCGGCGCAGCACGTGGGGGCTCGGCCAGCGCGAGTAGCCAAGCAGAAAAAGTCTTCTTAGGCGGGGATTGGCAGGCACACGGGCCGGTTGATTACACCCCCGAACGAGAGTAGACTTATGGGCTCCGAACTCCCAATGCCTCGTCAAGGGAACGAATGCCCATGAATGATAGTGCATTGCACCTCAAGAAACTGCAAAATTACCACCCATTTCCGGGACCCGTCGTGCTGGTCATCATGGACGGGATCGGCCTTGGCAAGCGGGACGAGTCGGACGGGGTCTATATGGCCTACACCCCGACGCTTGACGCCCTTTTCGAGACGCGGCTTTACACCCAACTGAAAGCGCACGGCACATCCGTGGGCTTGCCCACCGACGACGACATGGGCAATTCGGAAGTCGGGCACAACGCGCTCGGGGCCGGCCGGGTGTTCGCCCAAGGCGCGAAGCTCGTCAATAAGGCTATCACGTCCGGCTCGCTGTATCGCGGCGAAGCATGGCAGCAGATTGCCGGACGAGCCGGAAAAGGCGGCACGATCCATTTCATCGGCCTCCTCTCGGACGGCAACGTCCACAGCCACATCAAGCAGTTGTTTGCCTTGCTCGAGCGGTGCGCCGAGGAAGAATTCCCCCGCGTCCGCGTCCATCCGCTCTTGGATGGTCGCGACGTAGGCGAGAAGAGCGCCCTCGAATACATCCGCCCGCTCGAGGAAAAGCTCGGCGTGCTCCGCGGCGCGAACCGAGACTACCGAATCGCGTCCGGGGGCGGCCGCATGGTTACGACCATGGATCGTTACAACGCGAACTGGGGTGTGGTCGAGAAAGGGTGGCAGGCCCATGTTCTCGGACAAGGGCGGCCGTTTCCGTCTGCGGCCGAGGCCATCCAGACGTACTACGACGAAGACCCCGAGATTAC
>DUZM01000021.1 GCA_013349485.1 Candidatus Hydrogenedentota bacterium
CTCGCTCGGCTTGTTGGCGTTCATAGCTTTCCCTAACGCCTTGAATGCTTCCCATGCAGAGACCTCTTCCAGCTCGAGCGAGACGGGGCGATCCATAATATTGGGTAGTTTCCCGGGATTCGTCGGATAGATGCAAAGCACGTCGCGGATGCGTTGGTACTGGAGCTGCCCCTGGCTCTTCTCGACCAATTGCTCCAGCGAAAACCCGAGCGTCTGATTCTCTCGTATCCGGAATTCCATCTCGACAACGCTATTCTTGTCTGCCGGCAGAAGGTTCTCATAGCAGATGGGGACCTTGTGCCCAAGGAGTATGCGCTGGTACGCAATGACAGGCGACCGCTTCTCGTCTTTTTCACCGAAGGCCTGCAACGCCCGGGTATTCTCCGCATCAGGGGCCGTCGGCAGCGCCCAAGCCGCGGAACGACATATATATACATATCCCAAGCTCGCGATGAGAAGCATAGCTATACCTATACATAACCTGCGCTTCATGGCACAACCCTCCTTTCCTCATCAGTAATCTGGACACGACTTCCAGGTTTTCGTACCGTTAAGATTATCGCTCTGCTTCTTGGCGTAACAGCAATAGTCTGTTATTGCTTGCGTCGTCGATTGCGCGTGACAACGGCTGCAGACATAGCCGCAAGAATCGCCAAGCCGCCTATGCCGCCCCACAGAGCCCATGACTTGCTTCCGAACCGAGAGACTCCGGACATCGGTGTATCCGGCGGCCTCGTTTGTTGCATACTTTCGAAAGAAGGGGCGACGTGTTGTTCAGCAACCGTAGTTGCCTCGTTGATAGCATCCTTTTCTAACGATGCAATCCCATCCTGAATGTCACGGAGCATCCTCCCGGTGTCTGTCTGGGTGTCCTCTATCTCGGCCTTAGTCATATTGCTTATCGCCGCGTCTACGCGCTTGACAAGTTCCGGATCATCTGGATTGTCTCTCATGATGCGTCGGAGTTCCGCAACGCCAAATGGGCCATCATGCCTGTACAAACCAATAATGTTATTCAATGCGCCGTCTTTCCAGGCTTTTGCGTAGGGTTCATATTTCGGGGCCTGATCGGCAGGGAGCGAAAGCGCAAACCTTCTGACGTACAAATACTCTTTCTCGGCCTCAGGCTTGTTCTCGAGGAGGGAATGGCAATCGGCTATATAGCCATGGGATTGAAAGACCTTAACATCGTCTTGTGGGAACTCGGCGACTATCTGTTTGTACTTCTCAAGCGCTCGTGAAACGTCCCGGTTGCCTTCAACCTTAAGGTCCGGCCCCATGTCAAACAAATACATGTTGGCTATCCTGAACATTATCTCAAGACGTATCGGCTCAGCTAACTGAACCTTTTCGAGCACGTCTTCGTATAGCGCTACGGCCTTGTCGTTTGCGCGCTCCTCCGAAACATAGTACTCATTCGCTTGTTCCAAGAGGTCCAGTTGCTCTTCTTCTGAAAGGGCGCCGTTCGCGCTCGTGCACAGCATCGAGAAAAACAATACGAGCAGACATGCGAGAGTCTGCCCATTAGAGATGGCGCTGCAGACGGGGGCCGCAACCATTTTGGCCGTCGCTCCCTGCTGTTCTGTGGGTCGGCACCCGCCTCTTGGTTCTGTCTTCCGGTCTCGCTGCGGAATTCCTCGTGGCATTCCGCGTACGCGACATCCTAACAAGCTCCGATCCCCCGCGTGCTCGAAGCGTTTTAGGGATTCCCGGCGGCCACCTTCTGGCCGAGCCCCGGAAACACTCTGGCGTCCGGTCTCCGGCGATTGCTTTTCGTGCCCTTGTTGTAACGCGTTCATCGTACGTCCGTACGGGGGGAATTAACCCGAAGCGCGGAACACGCGCGGGGAAACAAGCCCTGCCTCAGTATGCAAATTTTCTACAATGTTTACTATATTATATTACTTTTTACTGAGTAAACGAATGGGGGCCAGGTGATTTTACTTCTCGGCCTTCGCCACAGACAGGCCTGAGTTTTTACCTTACAGGCGCCGCCGTGTCTATTCCTGATAAAGGAGAACACGGAATGCCATTTCGCTGCTGCCTTGGCGGCGGCATCCGCAGGAATCCCGAGTGCCGAGCGCGAAGGTACAGATGAATGACCGACACCCATTGCGGCTGATACAAAAAGGAGATGTTGAATCAAGCGGACTGCTTCTCTCGCACCAAGCCGGACGCGCGCGTTGCTTGCAGAAGCCGTATCAGTTCCTCGAGGGACGAGCAATGACTTTCCTCGATGGCAACTGATAAGTTTCCTGCGGACTGAGTGCGCGCTTCGGCGAGACGCACATGGGCGAAGCATCGTAAGTAATTATTTGACAATGGATTAGACACGAGACTGGGCACGATCCCTGAAAAACTGCCGCAGAATTATAAAAAACAGCATTATTTCACGTTCTAAGAATAGGCAAATGCGGCGTGGGTGGGTGGCGCCTGGCTGGTCGGGATGTCTGTGGGTGTTTGAGGCGTCTTACCTGGGGGTTCTTGGAGGGGTCGGGCGCTCATCAAGGGCACGGCAACACATTCCCGGACAGAGAGTTCCGACAGCCAAACCGGGTGTCCTTGTGTAGATTGCCAAAACGCTGCAAACCGTCAAAACGACGAGAACTGGACTGGCGTAAATTCTTGACGCAAAAAGACTTGTGTTTTGCAAATTTGTGTGGTAGAATTTTTATGGTCAGCGCCACATATGGCGTTTCTCCTTCCGCGGAGGCCCTGGACATCCCAATCCTGGGCCTCTAAAACATCTCGCGGTGGGCGCGCGAGAGCGGCTGCATTGCGAGTTGAGAATAAAGGGCCGGTGCATGTAGTGCCGGCCCCTTTTCTTTGTTGCCTGTGTTCGGTTGTGACTTGTGTTGCCGCTCGCTTGTATATGGCCGTGCTAGAGTTTCTCCGTGCAGCCGGCGTAGAGGTCGACGTCGTGGTAGTGTCCGTGGAGGTAAACGGCCTCGCGTTGCGTACCCGCCTTGCTGAAGCCGAGTGCAAGGAGGAACTCCGCGAATTTTTTCTCCCACTTCATCGCGGGGACGGTAAAGGACCGCAGGGATTGCTGCGCGCCGGCCTCTTTAAGAATTGCTCGGAAGCCTCTTCGCACGGAGTCCGCGGCATAGTCGGCTTCGTTTCTTAGATACACGAAGGCCCTTGCCGTGCCGGGCGTTTGCTCTGGTCGGATCTTGAGCAGGCCGAAGGGAGCGCCGGACTTGCGCAATAGAATCAACTCGTGGTCGATGCCTCGGGGATGGAGCGCATCCATTTCGCGGTCGTAGCGGGTGGCCATGAGCACGGCGCTTTCGTCGTACACGAAGTACGCGGCATCGCTCCAATTCTCCCAGCGCGCGAGCATTGCTGCGTCGGCTTCCTCGATGGGCCGCATGCCGACGGTCATGCGGAACGCGGCCCGGGCAAGGGCGAATAAGGAGGGCTTTGCGGATGAGGCGAGCGTGTTGTATACGCGCGAGAAGTTTACGCCCGCCGAAGATAGGATGTTGAACGCGGACACTG
The DNA here is from genome assembly GCA_013349485.1 of Candidatus Hydrogenedentota bacterium. Taxonomy (GTDB): domain Bacteria; phylum Hydrogenedentota; class Hydrogenedentia; order Hydrogenedentales; family SLHB01; genus DUZN01. The sequence continues at coordinate 3,502 of DUZM01000021.1, forward strand.
CCGCGGCCATCCATTCTCGTTGTGCGTTGCACCAATCGGGGCAGGGCGTTCGAAAGGAACCGGTCAGTGCGTGGTGAACGGCTGCGGTTCCGCCCCCGCAAAGGTTGCGCGCCCAACATCGCATACACGCGGCGGTGGTCACCGAGCCGACGTTCTCGAATTCGGCGAGCCGTTCCTCGTCGATGATTCCGTCTTGCAGCGCACCCAACCGGAATTCTTCGCGGCCCATCAATCGCCACGAGGGATAGACGTGGCCGGTTTCATCGACGGCGAGTTCGTTTGTGCCGGCGGGATCCGATCGCGGCTGCGGCGAGCCGTTGTAGATGCGCCAGAAGAGCGGCGCAATCGGGTCGAGGCGAAAGTAGTTGTGTGCCCGAAGCTTTTCTGCATAGTACACGGCGGACTGGCTGAGCCCTGCGAGCATTGTTTGGGGTTCAAGTCTGGGGTCGGCCGCGTACGCGCCATCCAGATCGAGTTCGATAATCTTGAAGCCCGCGTTGTCCAGTGCGGGGACCACGCCGCCGAACTCGGGGTGCTTCGGGCAGACGACGATGCGCCCCGCGACGCCTGGCGCTTCGGGCTGTAGCGTTTTCGCCAAACGTGCGAGCGTCGCTGGACCTTGCCTGGCCAAGCCGCCCAGATGTGCGGCGACGCCCTGGGCGTCTTTGATCTCGAGTTTCGCGCCGACGGCGTGTCCTTCAAGCGCTTTCGGCGTTTTTGCCAGTTCGACGTCCGTCACCCAGACGGCTACGGTGAGTTCTTTGCCGGCGAGCCGGGCCGCGCGCGCCGCGTCCTCACACAGTTGCACGACGCGTTGTGGATTTTGGACGTGCCCGACCTCGAGGAACTCGAGGGTGAGCGTTTTCTGTTCGCGGGCGCGGCCCAGTAGGAGTTCGAGTGCGCGACGGCCGAGTTGGTCCGCCGCGGCGGGTGCATCGGTTGACTCGGTTCGCGGCGCCTCTTGCGCGTTGATGTGCGGTAACCTGAGCACGACGCGCTTGAGCCCGCGCTCGACCTCGAAGCGTTTGCCCAATTCCTCGCGTTTCGGGGTGGTCAGAATGGATTTGGTCGAGCGCAGCCATTCGAGTTCGCTGACGACTTCGGCCAGCTCGCCGCGCGGGTGCTTGTCGGCGAGTGCATGGTAGATCTGGTTTACGGACACGTCGGGGTAATACTCGAGAACATCCCACGAGATCGCGTCGCACTCGAAACAGAAACAGGTTTCGGGGTCGATGGCATAGCGTTTGCCGCCGTGCTCGAACCGGTGTATGCGTTCTTTGGGCATCAGTAGGCGCCGAGGGTCCCTTTGTTGCGGCTGACGTTCTCCATGTAACGGAAACACGAAATGCCAATGAGGGTCCAGACCACCGAGCTGAGAATGAGTGCGTAGAACGAAGGGTAGGACGGTGAGAAGACGGATAAGTACGGGCCTTCGGGGACCAGTTCCCCCGCGGCGTTCTCTACCATGGCGCGTTGTCCCTGAATCATAACGTATTTGAGGCAGATGGCCGCGTCGGTCACTGGCAGCGCGTGGGCCACCCATTGCGCGGCCCTCGGCAACTTACGGATCTCCTCGGTCGCGAACACCGCCCACAGCAGCAAGCCAAGTCGCAACAGGGTGGCGATCTGGCCAGTCTGCTTGAATATCAGGACCAATCCACCCGTCATGAACCCGAACCCGATGAGATTGACGTAGGTGAGGGCCAAGAGGGTGATTGTCGGCAGCACCGGGGCATGAAACTCACCGCCCACGTGCAGGGCCACGAGGGTGAAGACTATAGACAACGAGAGAATGCTGGTGACGGCGCTTACGAATGAACGCGCGAGGAAGTTTGTCACGAGCCCGTGAGGGCTCATGCAGACCTGCTCGAGTTGGCCGGTGCGCGCCATGCCCTGGAGGCCGGACGTAAACAAGCCGATAATGCCGAACGCGAACATGCCTATGATGAACCCAAGGATATTCTCGACCACGGACATTACCTTGTCAATGGGGACGTAGCCGCCGAAGAACCCTAACACCAGAGCCAGGAGGAACCCGTATCCCATAATGATGCCGGTCAATGTGGCGAACCAGTACCGGCGCATGATGATGAGGCTGCGCACCACCTCAGCTTTCATTACAAGAAAAAAACCCATTTCCTGGTAACCTTCTGTCGTTTTGCGCCTATTTCGGTTCCGTGTCGCCGGTCAACCTAAGGAATACGTTTTCCAAGGTTTGCCTTCGTTGGGTGATGGACCTCAGGAGTATGCGTTGCGCATGCAGGCACTGGATAGCGCCGTAGAGGGCCGCAGACCGGTCTTCCTCGTCCCGAGCAACGGTTACGGCGAGGACAATCTCCTCTTCGCCGTCCAGCAGTTGTGCCGCCTCGACGCCGGGGATCTGCCTTAGTAAGGATAGGTCCGGGGCGCGGTTAAGGTGGAACTCGAACGTCTTCTCCGCGAACAGACCGAGCAGTTCGTCGGTAGGTTGGCACGCGATCAGCTTTCCGTGGTTGATTATGCCTATCCGATCGCACAGTTCCTGCGCCACGTTCATGTCGTGCGTCGTCACGAGGGCGGTTTTCCCGTGTTCACGGGTGATTTCGATGATCTTGTCCTTAATTGCTCTGCTGCTTTGCACATCGAGTCCCGTGGTGGGTTCGTCCAGCAGGATGACGGGCGGATCGGCGATCAAGGCGATACAAATGGCCAGCTTCTGTTTCTGTCCGCGGGACAGTCTACGGACTTGCACGTTCATCTTGTCCTTCAGGCCGATAAAGTTCAGGAGTTCCCGGGAGCGCTGCTTGAGGACGGGCCCCTTCACGTCTTTGAGATTGCCGAAGTACGCGAGGTTCTCGAGGGGCGTCAAGGGCCATATCGAGGTGCGCGTGCCCTCGAGGACGACGCCTACTTTTCGCAGCACTTTGAGCCGTTTGCGCTCGACGTGGAGATCGTCGACGTATACGGCGCCGGAGTTTGGCCGGACCAGTCCGGAGATCATTTTGACGGCGGTTGTTTTGCCGGCGCCGTTTGGGCCGAGCAGGCCGAAGATCTCGCCGCGCTTGACTGCAAAATCGACGTCGTTCACGGCATGGACGGTTTTCTTTCGGTAGAGCGTTCGGCGGCCCGTGTCTTCGTCAGCCAGGAGGAAGTGGCGCGTGTGAAAGATCTTGTTTACGCGTTCGAGTCGCACCACGTATTGGTTGTTTGCGTTCAGTTCTCGTGGCTCCTTAGGTTTGCGCCCAGGCGCGGGCCGTCCGCGCGGTCTGGTGCGGTGCGTCTTGGCGGCGTATGTTGGCGCTCGATCTCGTCCATGGCCTTGTCGGGGTCGCCGAGTTCTTCGGCCTTTATTTGGTATTCGAGATAGGCGATCTCAAGATTTCGCACGGCGTGGACCGCCACCACCAGTATCAGACTTTCCGTCCAGAAGTACAAGGCGCCAATGAGCAACGAGAAGACGACAAACTCGACTGACTCGCGCGCGGCATTCTTGAAAAAGTGCCGGTGGACAACAGAAAAGCCTACCGCCACGAGCGCAATTCCTGCCGCAGCCGGCCAGGGGCCGGCGGCGAGCGGGCGCAATTCCGACAAGAGCTGGATTACGATGGTTTGTGCCGTGACGCGCCAGATGAGTTCTTCGGCAACGCTGACGGCCAGCACGTGGCGCAGGGCGGCCGGGCAGTCCACGGCGAACCGCCACACGCCCCCGATGTCGGTTAGATGATCGATTGCGTCGCGCAATGCGCAGTCGATGGCCACAAGGGACAGCCCGAAGAGGCCGTGGCCGATCAGGAGGCCGAAGGCGATGTGAAGGGGCGAGACGAGGTCCCGCGAGAACGCGCCGCTGCGTGCGCCGAACCAGCAGGCGATGAGGAAGGCGGGTGTCTGCACGGCCATGGCGACGATGATGGTGCGCCACGTGCGTTCGGGTTTGTCGCGCCGGTTGGCAAGTACCGCGTAGACAACATGCACGCTCAGCACAACTAGGAAGACGATGCTCACGGCGGGGCCTCCGTCGACGCCTCGGCTTGTTTGCGGCCGGCTATCATGGCGGCGAGCGAGGCGTCGCTGAACCGCGCGTCGATTTCGTCGCGCAAGGCCTCGTACTCGGCGCGCAGCATGCCGTAGCAGTACATGTCGTAGAGTTTGCCGTCGCGGGTGATGTGTTCGCGCAAGGTGAGCTCGCGCACGGCGCCGGCCCGCTCGAGGATGCGCCATGAGGCCGTATTGAACGAGTAAATGAAGGCGGAGATACGGTGCAGATTGAGTTCGTCGAAGCAGTAGGCGATGGCCTGGCAATAGGCGACGGCGGCCGCCATGCCGCCGCGCAGCTTCGGTTCGCCGATATAAAGGTCAATGCTGCAGGAGCGGTTTCGCCAGCTGATGTTCTGGAGGGACAGGAGGCCGATCGGGCCGTGGCCTGGGGACTCGATAACGAGATAGATGGCGTTGGGCAACGTGTGGCCGGCGGTACGTCCCAGCATCGCCACGATTTGCTCCCGTATTCGGCGCGGCGATCGAGCCGGGTCGCCGTACAGAAAGCGGCGAAAATCCGGCGCGTCCATCCACTCGACAACGGTATCCAGGTCGTCCCGTTCGGCACGACGGATGTACATTCTTGTCTTTAGGCTCATACGTGACTCCGGTAGTTTCTTCTGAAACAGGCGAACGCCTCGAGGTCGTGCCATCGTCCTTCTGTGAAAACGACGTCCCGTTGGGTGCCTTCACTCTCGAAGCCGGCGCGGATCAGGAGTTCCCGGGCCGCAGTTTCGTTTTCAAGACAATGGGCCGCCAATTTATTCAGAAAGAGGGTGTTGAACGCGAAATCCAACAGGAAATCAAGCGCCTCCGCAGCCAGGGGCTGGGCATAGAAGCGGTCCTCAATCAGCATCAGGAGCGCTTCCCCCATGCGCCGTTCCCGGCTGACGCCGCGCAACGAGCAGAATCCTTGTACGCGGCCGCCGCGATCTTCAATGGCGTAGAGGCCCCCCATCTCGTTCTCTTTCCGGGTCAGCAATTCCTGCAACTCGTCGGTTGTGGGCGTGACGACCTCGCGCTTGCGGTCAAGTTTTGCCGCGCGGGGCCCCACCGAGTCGTAATACTGCTTGAGCGTGTGCGCGTCGTCGGGATCGGCGGTGCGAATGACGCCATGCTGGCACGGGATCATTTCATGACCTCTCAACCAGAAAAAAGTCGGGACTTCACCAAGGACAAAGTCCCGACATCGCTACGTACAAGAGTCTACAATGAATTCGCGCCGGTTCTCGTTAACGTTCGCGCTTGTTCTCGACAAAGCCATCGAAGTGAAATGTGCCTGTCAGCAGCTCGTACACGTCGAGATAACCGCGGCCTGTCTCGTACAGTTTGTCTTTCCACGCAACCCATACAGTGTTCGTGAAGTCACTCATTGCATCGGCCCGCACAACTGACACCGCTCGAATGTGTTTCATTGTAGACCTCCGCCGGCGTGAGCGCCGGATTACTACGTGGTCTCACCGTCTTCCTTCTTGAGAAGCGCCGCAACCTGATCGAGTCCCAAGGCCTCGAGGACAGACGTCATGCACCCTTGCAAGGCGGCCGTCACGTCCTCTACAGACGCTTTACTTACCGGTTTAATATGCTTCATTCTTTGCTCTCCTTCCGCGGTTGTTCTGCCGGGCTCGACGGCCAAACACGTTTCCCAATTTTCCGGCCCGCCCTGCACGCTTCCTCCCGTTAACTTTCTCCTGCCCGATCCCTCTTCGAGCGGGAGCACTAAGACGTTTCTTGCTCGAGTAGCTCTTTGGCCTCAAACATCTGCTGCAAGGAGGTGAGCACGCCGATGACGAACGCCAGTAGAATGTCGATGGGGATATCCTCACATTTGACGGGTCTCCTCGAAATGGCCTTGACGTGCTTCATACGCTTTCACCTCCTCAACGGGCAATTGTCTGTGAGCCAACGACTCCCGAAGCGAATGCCAAAAAGGCTAAATCATGGCACGAGTATAGCAGTGTCTGAGCACCCTGTCAACATGCCGATCAGGCGCATACACCAATATCTTGGACACTTCCGGCGACGTCATACCACCAAGAGGGCTCATTGGCGCAGCGGCGTTTAGTTTACCGTTCAGACTCGGGTTCGTTACAGGCGCCGCGATACGGCCAGTCGTGATCGTCGTAATCTGGCCGGGCGAAAGGAAATGCGCCACATCTTTCGGCACACTCGTTGTTTCCAACCACACGTTGCAGCCGCCTGCTCCTCACTGGGCGCCGGGGTGCGAGATCGGCGCTCAGCCAAACAGAACAATCTGCCGACTTATGCACGCTGCGCGCGGTATGCTCTTTTCCGCGTGGTGCACAACAGCACGGTTGCGACGCCCATCATCGTAAGCATATTGCCGCCGGCGCCGCCGAAGGGGCCTCGCGGCGACATGTTTCTCAGTGCGCCTCGGGCACACCCACCGTCAAGGCCGCCTTCGCCTTCCCCTTCGCCTTCGCCTTCGCCCTCGCCTTCCCCTTCGCCTTCGCCGCCAGCCGGGGGAACGGTAACCGTCAGGGTCGCCGGGTCGGACGTGTTGCCGGCGTCGTCTACGGCAACCACGCTGAAGTCGTTATCGCCGTCCACGCCGGGGTGCGAACTGGACCATGTCGTCTGGCCGGGGGTATATGTGACGCCCCCGGTCGCCCCGTTGACCTCGATCGCTGCGGTTTCGCTGCTGCACGTCCCCTCGAGATCGATGGAGATCTCGCGCACCGAGGGATCGTCTTCGTCGGTCGTAATTACGTATTCATAGCGCGTTATCACGACCGCACTGGGCCCGGACACGTCAATGGTGATCGTGATGCTGTCTGGGTCGGATACGTTGCCTGCCGCGTCGATGGACACGACGCTGAAGGTATTCGCGCCCTCCTGGCCCGTGCCAATATACATCCAAGAGTCGCTTCCGCGGCCGTAGATGACGCCGCCCGTCGAGCCGTTGACCTGGACCATGATGCTGTTGGTGTCGCAGGTCCCCTCGAGGACCACCGAAAGCGTCCGGGATTGTTCGAAATCCTCGCCGTTGTTTGTCGTGATGACGGGGGCCGCGGGCGGGATACTGTCTATGGTCACCGTAATGGTCGCTGGGATGGAGGGGTTCTGCAGCGCGTCGTAAGCCACTACGCTCACCTCGTTTGGGCCTTCGCTGCCGATGGCCGTGTACGACCAAGTGGCGGCGCCCGCCACGTACGCGACGCCGGCCTGCGAGCCGTTTACCTGAATCACCTCGGTATCGGTGGCGCAGGTCCCGGCCAGTTGATAGGTGGATGCCGACTGCGCGAAGTCTACCCCCCCGTTGGTGGTGATGACGGGCGGTTCGGGGGGGATGGTGTCCAGCGTGACCGTAATCCATGCGGGGGCCGACGCATTGCCCACGTCGTCGAGGGCCACCACGCTGATTGGATTCGTGCCCTCGACGCCGGCGCCCCGATACGACCACGTCGTGCCGCCGGCAATGTAGGTGACGCCGGCCGTGGCATCGTTGACTTGAATCTCGGCCGTCTCTGCCGCGCACGTGCCGTCGAGGACGATTATAGCGGTGAGGCCTTGCGAGAAGCCCTGGCCGCCGTTCGTCAGTATGACGGGCGCGGGCGGCGGCGTTGTGTCCACCGTGATTGTGATAGTGTCTGTGCCGGATTCGTTTGACGCGGCGTCCCTGGCTCTTACGCTGAAGGAATTGTCACCCTCGACGAGCGGGCCGGTGTAGGACCAAACGGTTGCTCCGGGCGTGTAGGTGACGCCGGTGGTGCTTCCGTTGACCAGAATGACTGCCGTGTCGGCGGCGCAGGTGCCCGCGAGGTCGGCCGTCGTCACCACCCCTTGTACGAAGTCCTCGCCGTTGTTGGTAGTTATGACGGGGGTTTCGGGCGACGTGAAATCGAGCACGACCTCGCCCTCGAGGGTCCCCGGGTTGCCGTGTTCGTCCACGCCGCTCACCAAAACGATGTTCGCGCCTTCGGTGTCGGCAGGGCTGACCTGGTAAATGTACGTATACGTCCGATCGACCTGGCTCTCCCTTGTGGCGGGATTGCCGCCGACCGTAATCTCCGGGTCGTCCATGAGGTCAAGCGTCGAGTCCACTACGATGGTCAGCAGATCCGTCTCATTGGCGGGATTGGGCGTGATTACCAGATTCTCGAACAAGGGGACAACGGCCTCATCGGCCCCCATGTCAACTAACATGCCCCGGCCGACGTCGAAGGGCCGCGGGTCATTCTCGAAATCATGCTTGAGAACGTCTAGGCCGTCTCGCGCTATGTCCACACACGCAGAAAGGGGATCGAGGCGATAGTCTTCGACGGTGTATACGCTACCGGCCGATGCGGCGAGCCTCGCGTTGCCGAAGACGGTGATTTCGTTCGCCGTATTCGACTTAATGTATAGGGCGCTGCCTTCTAACCAGAGAAATGCCCTGGCCAGTTCGTCCGGTTCGAGATCCAGGGATGAATCGACCACCGTGGACTCGCCCGTTTCGCTGTCGAAGGTTATTTCTTCTGCGACGCCGACGGTTGCAGGTCTTGCGCGATCCGCGAGGAAATCCGGGTCAACGTGAACGTTGCTGTCCCATTCATTATCGTCCCCGTCTTCGATATTGGTATACTCCATGTTATACGTTGACCAAAACGGGCCGGCCTTTGACGTCACGGTAATGTCGTCCAGATTGTCCCAGAACAGATCGTTGCAGAGGACCAACTCGTGCCACCAAAGGTTCCGGCCGACATAACCGCCGTTGTTGTACAGCACACTGTTGTTTAGGCTTTCATATACAGTTACCAAGTCCGGCCTTGTGTACTTGTCGCCGTGTGAATCGTAGACGTAAACGGGGCCGTTGCTTACTATGAAGTTGTTCTTAAACGCGTTGTTGCCCACCTCGAAGTAGCAGCCGTTCGGCGTGTCGTCATTACCCGAATAGTTGTTTCCGATGATGATGGAATCATGCACCAGGAAGTGATGTTCCCATCCGTCCTCTTCGATCTTGCTATTCTCTGTCACGGCGCAGGCGCCATTTACGTTTTGCGCGAGCACGACAAACCCGAGATCAATGTCAACGTGACGTTGCGTGTAAATGCCCACGTTCTTGTTGCCGGCAATCAAGGTATAATCGGCCGGCGAGCTGTTGGTCGTGGTTATTTTCGGCGGCGGCAAAACGAGAAACGGGGTCCCGCCCGGCGGCGTGGCCCAAATGCCTTCCGCGTAAATGCCATTTTCATTGCGCAGAAGAGCGCCGCCTTCGAGCGAGACGTAACTGTCTGAACATACGTATAATCCGCTCGCGTCGTCGCGGTCGCCGAATTGGCAGTCGGCAATGATGTTGTCTTGAAGAACTGCCGTTGCGTAGAAGACGCCGACGCCGTTGCCGATATTGCCGATGATCCTGTTGTTTGTGAGATACAAGGTGGCGCCCCAGTCGACGACGACAACGCCGCCCTGCCCCTCGACGCCAAAGGTTCCACCGTTGTTGCCGGTGATAAGGCAGTTCGATACGGTGGCGGAGCCCCATGTCCCCTCGTATCCGTCGAAGTCTACGGCGGCCCCGATAGGGTCGCCCCACCAATCGCCGCCGGCAGTGTGCTCCGGGTGAGTCATTCCGCCGGTGATGGTGAACCCGTCAACGACGCAGTTGCCCTCCAGTACCACGGTTGCGGCTTGATTCGGCGCCGGGAGGCCCCGAATGATTGTCTCATTCAAGGCGGGATTGCGTGTCCACGTCGTGGGGTTGTAGCCGCCGTAGTACCTTTCGTTGGAGTCGCAGATTAGGAACTCGACGTACTCGCCGCGCGCCACGTGAATCCGGTGCGGATTCGCAGGGGTCGGGTTTACGGCGCGGCTCGACGCGTAGTTGATCGTCCTGAACGGTTCCTCCTGGGTGCCCCGCCGTCTCGGGTCGTCCACACCCGAGACGCAATCGACATAGAAATCGTGCTGTACGGGCGGCGGCTGTATGGTAACCGTGATCGTGTCAGCGGGCGACGGGTTTCCGACGTCGTCCAACGCGACGACGCTGAACGTGTTGAGGCCTTCAACGCCGACCCCGGCAAAGGCCCAAGCCGTAGTGCCGGGAGCGTATGCGACGTCTTCCGACGGGCCGTTCACCTCGATGGTATACGTCTCCACACTGCAGGTACCCTCCAACTCGACGAGCAGGGACAACGTTTGCAGAAAGTCTTCCCCGCCGTTCGTGGTAATGATCGGGGCGGGCGGCGGCGTCACGTCGAGATACACCGTGATCGTGTCCTCCGGCGAGGAATTCGCTGCGGCGTCCAACGCGACGACGCTGAATTCATTCGGTCCTTCGACGCCGACACCCGTAAACGACCAGGTGAGTGCGCCCGGCGTGTGCGTGACCCCGGTTGTCGAGTCGTTCACCTCGATGGTTGCCGCGTCGGCCGGGCACGTCCCCTGAAGGTTGACGGTCAAGGTCAGGCCCTGCCAGAAATCGTCGCCGCCGTTCGTTGTGATCACGGGGGCTTCCGGCGGCGTCAGGTCTATGGTCACCGTAATGCTGTCGGGCAGGGACTCGTTGCCCAGAGCGTCCACGGCGACCACGTCGAAGTCGATCACGTCCGTCTCTTGGCCGATGTAGGTATAGGTCCACGTGGTGTTGCCGGGCGTATACGCGGCGGCATGGACGAAAACGTCGCCCCCCGTCGAACCGTGCACATGGATGGCGTTCGTACCCGCGTCGCAGGTCCCGTCGAGGGTCACCGTGAGTGAACTCACGTGGAAATCCTCGCCGCCGTTCGTCGTGATAACGGGCGCGGGCGGCGGCGCCACGGGTACAGTGACCGTCGTTATTGCGGGTGCAGACTCGTTACCGGCTTCGTCGAACGCGGTTACGCTGAAATCGTTGTCGCCCTGCGTGCCGGGAGCAATATAGTACCATTGCGTCTCATCGGGCGCATGTGCCACATGCTCGGCCGAACCGTTTACGTGAATAGCCTTGATGTCGGCGACACAGGTTCCTTCCAAAACAATGTTGACGACGCCATATTCATACAGCAGATAATCGGCCATCGTGATCACCGGCGCCGCGGGCGGCGAGAAGTCGAACTTTACGACGCGGTTAAGAGTCTCGGTTGTACCGGCCACGCTTTGGGCCGTTACAGACACGAGTTTGCTGCCTTCCCCGTCTGCAAGCGTCACCTGATAGTTGTACTCGTAGTAGACGTAATACTTGTTCGGCCCGACCTGTTCCACCAAGGTGGCGGGATTGCCGTCCACAATCACGGTGGGATCGCCGACCAGGGGCACGGTCGTATTAAAGCGTATGATCAGTAGAGTTGTCTCGTTTGCAGGGAGAGGGGTGATCTCGAGATTTGTCAGCAAACGGACTTCGTCTGCACCGATGTCCGGTATCTCGCCGCCGCCCAGGTCGCGCCTGTCCGCCTCGAAGTCGTGTTCTTTTACGCTGAGCGCGGCGTCGTTGAATCCGCCATCGACGCACAGCGAAAGGGGATGGATGTGATAGTTCCAGACGTTGTAAGAGTCCCCCGTCGACGCGACTTGTGCAATGTCGCCATAGACTGTGATCGTAGTCGCCGTGTTGTCGTGAACAAAGAATGCCTTGCCGTTCGTCCAAAGAAAGGATCTTGACAGCGCCCCGGGCACCATGTTCTGAGCCGAGTCCGTGATCTCGCATAGGTACTCGTCCGGCTCGAACGAGAGCGCCGTAATCGTGCCCGTCGCGACCTTGCCAATGAAGTCGGGATAGGCCTGGATGTTGTTGTCCAGTCCGATTTTATCGCCGTCCTCGATGTTGCAGTACCTGATATCCTGCGTCATTTCAACCGGGAAACCATCTACATCCGTAAAATCCAGGTCATCGACGTTGCCCCATAGGAGATCGTTGAGAAGCGTGATGTCCGAAGGCTCGCAGTCGGTGGCAACATAGCCGCCAGCGTTATACAAAACGCTGTTGTTGATTGACATAAGGTGTGCTTCTGCAGCGTAAACGGTGACGGGGCCATTGTCAACCAGGAGATTGTCCCAGAGATAGAGATGGCCGTCCAAAACGTTGGCGCAATAGCCGGCTTTGCCGTTTCCAACGATGATTGAATCCAAGACGTTTACCCCGCGGTTGATCTCGTCATGGTCTGTCTCTTCCGGCAGAAAGAACGCACCACCGCCATTGTTCGCCACGATGGTATGCATGATTTCGGCGCCGGGATTATTGTTCGCGTAGATTCCGAGTCCCGTGTTGTCAGCTATAATGCAGTAAGGAAAAACGGGGAACGAGTCTTCCCAGGAACTCCAATTATGGATGCCCAGGCCCGGGTCGCTTGTGTCTTCGACGCCGTGGACGTCGTTTAACCACCCCGCTCTCATCTCTATGCCGATCGCGTTTCGTAAGATGAGGTTCGCGCCGAGTATCGCGCCGCCATGATTCATGATCCAGATGCCGCTACCGGTATTGTCCGCAATAAGGTTGTCATCCAGCGCAAAGTTCCCCGTGTGGGTAACGAGGGCGTGTCCGTCGTTATCTGTAATCCGGCTGTTCGTAATCCTCAGTGAACCTTTCCGCAGCATAATGATAGGCCCCAGGCCGTCGGCCGTGGCCGTGTTCTCAGTAATTGTGCAATTCGCGATCACAGCGTTGTCCACGTGTCCGAGATAAGACGCACCGCAGATAATCGCTGCGCCCTGATCCCACAGATCAGGATGCGCGCCGCCCAAGTCTACGTTGCCGCCTGTAATCGTGAAACCATCCACCAAGCAGTCGTCTGCCAATACGACTACTGCGCCGGTTTCTGGAAGGGGCGGCGGCGTAATGATGGTCTCATTCGCCTCGATGTCGCGCTGCCATGTTTCCGGATCGTACCCTCCGTAATACTTCTCATCGGCGTCGCAGAAGAGAAACTCGACGTATGTACCTTCCGCAACATAGATGCTATTGGGCGCGGTTGCAGGCGTGGCACGGTCGCCGGCGTAGTTGATGGTCTTATAGGGCTCGAATTTGCTGCCGCTGCGCATTGGGTCGTCGATGCCGGATACGCCGTCGACGTAGAAATCGTCGGCATACAGGGCGGGTGGGGCCACCAAGACCGCGAGAAGCAGCATTACGGCCAGGGACGCATGCGTTTGACTTAGGGGAACGATCGACAGGCGGCGGGACATAATGCAACCTCCCTTTTCACAGGACTTGCTGGGGGCGGCTGCATCACGGCCCGCAGACCCTTCAGCAAATCCCCCACCCCAGTAGGACCTCCGCTCACGTACACTTTTCCTGTGTTTGAGTCAATAATATTCTACACGCAACCCGGCAGAATAGCAACTTACACCATAGAGTTTCGAGTAGGGCATTCGGTTCTGCACAATCGCGTTTTACGCTGTTCGAGTCGAGATTGTCAAGAATGAAATAGGCCCTTTACCCAGCAATAGGGGCCTTCTCTAATCCTCCTCACGGGGCCATCTCGTGCGCGGGTATCCCGCGCGTTTCCGGTCTGCCTATGAGTGACCTCATTCTGTATGGCAACGCCCGAGGGCACAATGCCGAATGAAAACCAGTTTTCGGCCTTATGGCTGCACCTGCGAGGTTATAGAGACACTTCGCCGGCTACTGTCGTTGAGACGAAAGCGTCGCCGCCGCGAGACTTCGCTTCACTGTAGCGTGCACCGTAACTCCATATGAATACGGGGTCTACGAGATGTGCATGACAGGCTTGGCGCGTAGCATTTGTGGTGTGTGCCCGGGGCCATCGCATCAAACCTGCTTCATCCTAAGTTCCGCCGCAACAATGAGATAAACGACTGCTGCCACTGATAGGGACGCGTTCCATCGCGACCGAAGACGGCCGAGCAGGACAAACTGTCTAAAGAGCGCATCATCCAGTCATCCTGAGCGTAGCGAAGGATCTGGTTTGGGGCAAGCCCCTGGAGAATCGAGATGTTTCGCTTCGCTCAACATGACACCGGCAAAGCCGAAGGGATTTCAGACAGTCTGAGGAGTTGGCCCCTGCCAAAGACCTCATTTCCAGAGGGATGTCCCGAGAGATCCGTGGTCTTTTGATGGCATTTTGATGCGATCGCCGTCCGACTCGAGGACTCGCTCCCGCTGGGAAAGGTCATCCGCCGCCCGCCGCCGGCGGGCCCTCCGCACAAGGTTGCACTCTTCTCAGTCCGTTTCCAATTGTTTGTTTTAGATTTTGCATTGGCGGCAGCGCCGTGCCGGGCTTTACGCCGTGGCCCGCCGCAGGCGGGGTCACTCCTCGCAATGACGAGGGAGGGCAGCGGCCGCAGAGAGCGGCTTCAGCGCTGGTAAAGGTTTGGAAAGAGACGCACGACTTTGTGAAGGAATTCCGCACTCGGGACACTAGGCGTCCTCTGGGGAAGTCGCCTGCACCAGCGCCAGCAAGACCTTTAGGAGCGGCGCCCCTTCGACCTGGTAGCAGTACCTCTCCTTTGCGGCGCGTCGGGCGTTGCGCGACATACGGTTGCGCAGGTCATCGTCGGTCAGGATCGAATTAATGGCCTGGGCGATGGCGCGCGGATCCTCGGGATTGGCGCACCGTCCCGTCTGCTTGCTTTCGACGATTTCTTTCAGCCCCGGGAAATCGGCCGCGACGACGGGGAGTCCCGCAGCCAAGGCCTCGTAGAGCTTGCTCGGCGCAGCATAGTAACTGTTAAGGCAATCGTTCTTGAGCAATACGAGCGCTAGGTCGGCCGAGCGCGTAAACGCCGACAGTTCCTCCGGGGGGACCATCGGATGAACGACCACCCTGCCTTGGACCCCGAGCGCGTCGATCCGCGACATAAGCGCGGCCCGGTGGCCGTCTTCAATGGGACCAACAAGGAACAGGACAACGCCCGGCGCAAGGAATTTCGCCGCCTCGACAAGAGTCTCCGAACACCGGGAGGGCTTAACCCACCCCTGGTAGAAGGCGGTTCTGGCAGCCGGGAGGCCTTTCGCGCGCAGCATTTCCGGGATTCTGTTCGTTCGTTCGACCTCGAGGGGATACGGCGGCACGTTTCGGACGATCAGCGGGGGCGTACGGAGTCCGTAGCGCTCCTCGAGCCAGCGTCCCCGATTGGGCTCGCAGCTCAGCACTAAATCCGCCCGCTTAATCAGGTGCCCCTCGAGAAACGACCAGAACCCCTTTGCCGCGATATACGGCCGCTCCGTGTACATCTCGAGTTGGTAGTAGACGAGGGGGGCGCCTCGAAGCCGCGCCACAATCCACGCCGGCAGAAGCACATCGAGATCCACCGCCACGACCATGTCCGCGTGCCGCGCCAAGCCGGCGGCAACGGCCCGCACAACGAACTCGACAAAAACCAGCGCTTGACGAGCCCAAACCACGAGCGGCGCCTTCGGGATCCGCCTCGACCACAGGGGAAACACGCGGTTCTCGGCGCCGGGCAACGGCTGCGTCGCGATGGTTGCGCCGCGCGACTCGGACGTTACATAGCGCACCTCGACGCCGTTTGCCGCCAGCGCCTGGGCCATGTTCCGTATGGCGGGCGCCGGGACGGGCAACCAGCCGAATCGGAGCACGAGCACCCGTTTTGCCACTTGACCACCTCGTTTATTGCCGCGCGGCCAGCGCGCCGGGGTCCCCATGTTGGCACGCCCGCTCGGACACTGTCAACGGTCGCGGAGGCGCACGACCCCACCATTTCCCTCGGTAGGTTCGAGTTCTTACTCGAACGCGCTTGCGGCGGATGACGGGGGAATTTGGCGGCGGCCGCGCGTGTAAGATAAAACGTGGCGTAGCGCATAGGGGACACGTAC
>DUZM01000022.1 GCA_013349485.1 Candidatus Hydrogenedentota bacterium
CCGCGTGGAACGCGCAGTATGACGAAGCCCAGCTCTTTCGGAGGATTGCAGACCCGGAGAACGTATTGCTCCGAGAGCAGCCCAAGATGGTGATGAAGGAGTACCCGCTACGCTTTAAAGATGGCGCCCCCTTCGAGCTTTACGAGATGCCGAATTTATCACAACAGGGTGAAGCGTGGTGTGACCGGCTCTTCGCCGCAGCGAGGGCTATCGTCGAGAAGTGAGTCGGCGTTTCAGTTTCGGACTCAATCCTTGTCGCCTTCGAGGACTAGGAACGCCCGTTCACTGGGCGTGCCAGGTTA
Organism: Candidatus Hydrogenedentota bacterium; assembly: GCA_013349485.1. Lineage (GTDB taxonomy): Bacteria > Hydrogenedentota > Hydrogenedentia > Hydrogenedentales > SLHB01 > DUZN01. Next base: position 303 of record DUZM01000022.1, read on the forward strand.
AGCGCAATAAAGCGATTCGTGCCCTGTAAACGGCGGCTCATGCTCGAGGTGGTCCTGCCGGTTGGCGTAATCTGCCGCAGGTAAAGAGGATTCGCCTATGGAAACTCCTTGGCTGACTGAAACGAAACGAACTCGGGCGCTGGCGCGTAATGAAGCCTTTTGGCGGGGGGAGCTGGAAGAGTATCCCCTTATGTGGGTAACTGTCACGGACGGCAAGCCGGGTTGCCCGCCTCCGGAACTTGCCTCGGACGTCGATCTGTGGACGAACGCGGAGTATGTCGTCGAAGCCGCTGAGGATCGATTGGCGCGTATGCATTACGCGGGCGACGCCGTTCCTGTCTATGTGCCGTGGCTTGGACCGGATCAGTTCGCAGCGTGGTTGGGGGCGGAGCTTACGCTGTTGCCCCGGAAATTTACGTCATGGGTGAAGCCTTTTGTCGAAGACTGGAGCGAGCATACAGAATTTCACATCGACCCGGATAACAGATGGTGGAAACTTTACCTTCGAATCCTGCGCCATTGTGTCGAGCGTGGGAAGGATAAGTGGGTGACCGGGTATCCTGACCTTCACACCGGGATCGACGCCTTGCGCGCAATCCGGGGCTCGGAGAACTTGGCCATTGACCTTGTCGAGAACCCCGAGGCCATTCACCGCGCCATGCGCCAAATGACAGATCTGTTCAAGTATGTCGTCGACACGGTCTCAGATATTGTCATGCCGACGGGCCAGGGGACGTCAAACTGGACGATGGGCTGGAGCAGCAAACGCTACCTGTGTATCGGTCAAAATGATTCCACTTGTATGCTTAGCCCTGAAATGTTTGAGATGTTTTGCTGGGAGGATAACGTTGAAACGTCCACATATGCAGACATTTCGTTGTTTCACATGGATGGCCCCGGCATCGCGAACCATCTTGACAAGATTCTACAACTCGATGGAGTCAACTGCATCCAGTGGATCCAGGGCGCGGGCGCACCCCCACCCTCGAAGTGGATTGGTCTGCTTCGCCGTATCCAAGAAGGCGGTAAATCGGTCCAGGTATACTATGGCAAAGACCACGGGGCAGAGGCCGATTTGATCGAAGAAATCGGCGTCCTATGTCAAGCACTTGACCCAACACGATTGTTCATCTGGGCCGATGTCGCTTCAGTTGCGCACGCGGACGCTGTAGTTGAGCATGCCCATCGCGTTTGTCGGGAAAAACACGGCACTCTGCGGCGCATCTCAAGCGCCGATCTCGGTTCCTAGGATACGGCGTGATGCCCAATCACGATCTGCGCTGCATAACCAACACCCAATCCGTTAATGTGGGTAGGATCGGGATCTGCCATGACCCGCGAGTATCCACCTGCACGGCGCCCAAATCATGCTCTTGACCGTTGCGCGGGTTCCAGAAGAACGCCGAGTATCGGACGTCCTGCTCAATGTTTGAAACACATGGGGGCTCAGCAGACCACGGAAAAGGCGGCTCGTACAGGTAAATAATGCGCACCTGACGGGGAATGCCCGCTGCGAAAGGAGCGTTCACGTTTTCAGGTCCGCCGCACGGAACAACCCAATCCTGGTGCGGCTCGAATAGCGGCCAGTCGTATCGTTGTAGCAAACACTTGGCCAAGCTCAGGTGCATCGATCCGGGCAACTGGTACGCCTCTTCCCAGGGTGTGTCGCCCCAGTTGCCGCCGTGAGGAGACGGACCGTAAGCGGCCTCACGGGTGTTAACCTGCCAAAGCCCGTTGGCGCCGTAGGTGAATCCGGCCGCTCCGGAAAGGGTGGCCGCCCAGAAGGTCAGCCTTTGGGTCTCGGGCCCTGTGCCGTGCAAAATGCCTTCGTAATTCACTTCGCCTACGATTACGGGCATTAAAGGTTCCCGGGGACGTTCAGACACAATTTGAACGACGGTATTCGGGACGCTGCCGTATCCCCCGTGGCCGGTCTGCAGCATATCGAGATCGAGGACTGTATCATCTTCGAGCTGGTCTCGCCCAACTTGCGTGGGATGAATGGTCGTGAGGCGATGATACGGATCAGTCTCCCGGACATACCGCCCAATCTCGGTCCAGCCAGCCACTTGTGTTCTCGCATCTTCTAATCTGTTCTCGGAGAGATAATACGGCATAGCGCCCTCGCCGGCTAGACACCAAACCACTGGGTATGCTCCCCAGCGGGCAATCAGATACCGCCAATGTTGTTTCATCTTCTGGACGCCCAAGAAGGGCAAGTGGTATCCCCAAGCACCGACGATGCAGGGAACAAGCCCCGATCGAACCAACCATTGAATACGCAGATCCGCCATATCGAAGTACGCCGGGTTGATTCTGCCGTAGTTCTCTTGCCAGGGAAGGCCCGCTTCATTGGCGCTCCGAGGGTCGAAAGGCGGCATATCCGGATACAGCCCGGCGACGATTTGGATTACGGTGAATCCTTTTGAAGCGCGATCGGCGGCAAGCCGCTTGAAATCCTCAGGCCATGAGAGCCGCTTGCAGAGTCCCATCCACCAGGTGTCTCCCAGCCAGAAGAAAGGTGTTCCGTCCGCATGTTCGAGGGTGCGCTTCGAGTCTGCGACGCGTAGCGGGCCGTACCGAAGCAACGGATTCTCACTGTCATGCGCCACGGCGTTGAGTATCGCCGTGCGACTATGAAGATCCGTATTGCTTGTGTCCGAGCAAACCGTCGTGACCACGTACTTGCCCGTTTTCGGAGGGGAGAAGCGCACCCGCCATTCCTGCTGCCCCGCCCAGAAAGCCGGGACTTTCCAGGTCTCGCCAGGTAAAGACCTAAGCAGCACATCTAATTCAACATCATTGAATGGATCATTGTATGGCGCTCCTGAAGTGTAGCGCCACTCGACTACTTGATTCTGAATTGCCGAGATTGCGTGGGGCATGTTTTCTTCTCCTGGTTAGATCGGGCGAGCGTCGGCGCGATATTCAGCCGCCCGAGTTTGAGCGTTGAGAGTCTTTGGCCGAGTTGCCGACTGGCGCATTCGATCGGACGCCTTCCGGAACAATGACTCGGGAAAACGGCGCTTCGCGTGCATCGATGCATCCGTTGGCCTGGATAACGGCGTTCGGGTTAAGGTTGCTTATCGGATCGCTCGCTGCGTAATCCCGCATGCGGCAGTTCGAGAGACTCACGGTGACTCGTTGGTCTCCCCGAATGATCAGGAAATCTTGTGACTTGCCGAATGCCGTTAACGCAGGATTCTTCCCTGAGAATGCTTCGACGTTGCTGACTGCTGTATGCCCTTGGCCTTCCACAATGATAGGGTGAATGTCTTCAAGACGGTCTCCTGTGTTGGCAATGATCGAGCCTTGGGCGATCTGCCAATTGCGATTGAGTGAGCCGCTCCCTTGCTTGTGGATCCCCACCGTTACACAGTCGAAATTGAAATTCGTGAGTTGGCCATAGGTATCGGCGCCGAGATAGGCGCCGCCGTAAGCGCCAAACGTGAAGAGGTCCATGAATTGTGCGTTGTCGGTGTGGTCAACCCAGTAACTGAAGGTCTTTTGCGCAACGACGTGGTCGACAACCGACGGGCTGTATTGTCCGTCAATAAATCGCCTGTTTGCAGGATTGACGTGACAGTGGAGAATCCGGGGTATGTCGTAGCAGTAATCCAGGCAGATAAACCGTCCGCTGAGCGGGTATCCATAGCAATGTTCGAAGAGAATCAGCTCGCAGATGTTATCCGCACTTGCCGTGAAGTCCATGGCGACGTACTCGCCGTAGAATGTCAGGCAGGACAACGTGACGCCCTGGGGCGACGTAGTTCGGGACCCCTGGATTGTAGCTGGATATTTGATGATGTCTTCCGGCGCATCGAGGGTTTGCTCGGGGTACCAGAATTGCACGCCGCGCACTTGCGTGGCCGCCTCGACAGTAAGGAATACGCGATCAGCGTCGTCAATCCGAAATACGCTTCCGACCGGCTGCTGCTTCCGTGGATGCGTTGTACCCCTTCCCACCGGGCCGTGCACGCCGATAAGCGAGACGTTACGACGAACTTGGAGTCCCCCCTCAACTGGATACGGCTCATCCGTAGGACTTATGAACAGGGCGCTCCCATTGGCGGCAGCCCACTCAATTCCCTCTTGCAGCAGTCTTTTGTTTTTTGCCCCCGAGTTGGCCGGGGCTATGCCGAAATCCCGAATGCTCCTGACTGTTTCTTCCATGTATGGACTCTCCCGATTATCCTGTCGTCGCTGCGTCAAGGTGATAGAGGTGTCCCGTGCTACGGAAAGGCACCCTCGAGCAGCTCTTTCTTGCGTTCCATATAGTGGCAGAAACTGGCCAAGGGAACATCGGGTGGAACCAAGTGATCCACCGAAGGGATGTAGCCGCCTTGTTCGACAACGGGCGCCAACGCGCGCAAATGATCGTCGATGGCCTTCTTGTCTTGCGCAAGGACGCGTTTGTCGACGCCGCCCCACATGCGAAGGCGCTTCCCAAATTTAGCGCGCAATTTAACAGGGTCCATTCCGGCAGCACGCTCGAGCGGCCAAACGCCGTCAGCGCCTGCTTCGAGGAGAAGGGGGATAAGGAGCTCGCAGTCGCCATCGGAGTCTACCATCACGTACCTGACTCCGTTGTTTTTGAGAAAACCGACCAGACGGGCCATATGAGGGAATATGAACATTGAGTAGAGGTCAGGACTCAGCAAGGGGCCGTTCTTCATTGCCATGTCTTCATGAATGACGACATAATCCGTGTCTATCGCCTCCAGAAGCGTCCGAGAAGTTTCGATGGTGAAGTCCGCAACAAAGGCCATCATCTCGTGCATAAGCTCGGGCTTTTCGTACCAGGCCAGCGAGACATTCTCCGTGCCCATCCACTCGCGCGCCCTGAAATAGAACCCAAGCACGGCGCCATTGCGGCCCAATACAAGGACATGGCCGCGATTTCTCCAACGAGGCAGCATAATCTCACGCCACTGAGGGGGGTATCGGCCCAGATCCTCCGCGTTGTATCGCTTCTTCAGTTCACGGAAGTCCCCGATTTCTCTTACGGGGAAACTCAGGTACTGGTCCATTGACATCCGGGCGCCGTTGACTGTCCCCGCTACGAGCGCCTTAGTGATGATGCCGTTGGGATGCCGGACAATCTCGTACTCAGTGGTGCGCTCGATGATTTCCTGGTCGAATTCGGGAAGCATTCCGTAGTTGAGGGGAATGAACTCGCGGGCGTCCATGCCGAAGTACTCTTCGCCCGTAAACCAATCCCAGTGCAAGTTGTGTATGTCGAGTCCTTCGTCGGCCCAGCGACGCTTCGTCTGAGGCCAGACGCCAAGCTCGTGGTTCGGCACCCGATCAACGGACTGACAGTCCATGACGCCGATGAAGCGCTCCCGGTTGGTCACTACTCACCTCCTTAGCTAGGTGGCTATGTGCCTAACATAGCCCGAAGCCGCTCGAGATAGTGTCTGTAGTTGGCATACGATACGTTCGCGGGCACACTGTGGTCGACGTTCGGGATGTAACCGCCCTCCTCGACGACTGGCCGGACGCGCTCCAGTTCGGCGTCAATGGCTGACGACCCGGCCGCCAGGGCCCGCTTGTCAATGCCCCCGTACATCCTAAGTCCGCATCCAAACCGGCGGCGCATGGCGACGACATCCATCCCCGCGGCGACTTCAAAGGGATAGACGAGATTGATGCCGGCCTCGAGCCAGACTGGCAGGAGGGAATCGATACGCCCATCGCTGTCCAAGGAGATCCACTCGACCCCGCGGCCGCGGAGATAGTCGACGACGCGGCGGTACCGTGGCGACATGTGGCGGCGCACAAGGTCTGGGCTGATCAGGGGTCCATGATTGTATGCCATGTCTTCCCAAAATCCGAACATATCGATTTGCACGTGGTCAAGAATCTCACCCGTCATCGCCACGAGGTAGTCCGCAATCGTGTCCATCATTTCTTCAATCAGGGCGGGGTCCGTATAGAAGGTTGTGCAGAGCTTCTCGACGCCGAGCAGATTGCGCAGCGGGCCGAAGAACCCGCCCCATCGGTCGGCGATCACCCACAATACAGCGGGCTGAGCCCTGAGTAGCTTCAGCTTTTCCACCCAATTATCCCCGATACGGGCGCCAACGTCGGGCTGTAGGCGTTCCCGGGCGAATGCACGAAAGTCTTCGCTCGTTTCAACCGGGAATCGGACAAACTGCGGCATGGACGACAGAGGATTGCTCTTGAGTTCGCGCACAACAATGCCTTCGTGGTTCACGTATAGAATGTGCCGGCCATCCTCTTCGACTACTTGCCGCTCGAACGGCGGGTGAGGAAAAAACCAATCAGAACAGACATTCCAGGCATCAAAGTCAATCTGCTCAAGGTCGCCGTCGTTGTAACCCTCTTCTTCCCAACGCTTGAGTGTCTCGGGAAAACCCAGCCAGGGCGCCACAAAGACGCCTCGATCTACACGCTTGAATCGCATTAGGGCGTGAAATCGTTCGCGTGCGTTCATTTCCGAAAAGACCTTCTGCAATCACTTGAGCGCATTTCCTGGCGCCTGGCGACGCGCCCCTGATAGGTCGGTGTTCCCTTGGACGTCCTCCGAGGAGAGAACTCTGGCGTGTCGCGTACCTTATACCCAGATGACGGCCAAGTCAAGCAGGTGCAAGCCGAGATGAGTTCCTGCCTTGGTTTCTCCGGATATGATATGCTTCGAAGAACGGCAAGCTGGGGCGTTCCGCTTACCAACGCGGAAGGGCGGGTTTCCAAGAAGGGGGATCGAGTATGTCTGGCCAGTCAGCACTGAATCACTCTGGGCCTTCTATCTCATCTGCGGCCAACGAGCCGCCACGTTCGGCAGACATAATCGTTGCAGAGGAGCGTAAGCCGCCTCTGATTGTTGAATTAGGCGCGGTGTCGGCCCCGAACGTGGACATCGACTGGCTATGCAGTTACATCGGCAGGGTCTGCGGCAGCCCGCCCGCTCGAACTCACGAAATACCTGGGGCGCAGAAAGGCCTGACGCTGGTCGTCCTCGGCGACTCCCAGGCGGCCAAAGCGCTGACCATCCCTGTCCCAAGCGTGCTTGACAAACACGAGGGCTACGCAATCCGATCCGTCGGGCAGGAGGATCGCCCTGCATTGGCGTTGATGTCCGAAAGCTCGGGGGGCCTCAGGCAAGCCATTCTGCATCTGATCCGCGAGATGAGGCAGGACAAGGCTTCGCTTCGGGTGCGGCCACTCGAAGCGGATGAAGCCCCCTGGATTCCTGTGCGAGAGGTGATGTTTCTGACTGCGTGGTCGCCGCCGCCGGATCCGCGATTGGACATTATGAAGTACGATAAAGAACGGCTCGATGCTTATACAGACATGTTCATGTCGTTCGGCTACAACGGCGTACAGATCCTTGACAATCAGTCGGCATATCTGGGATTCAGTGAGAACATCGATGAGGGGGTGGAAAAGAACGAGATCTTCAGCCGTGCCGTGGCAGATCGCGCCCGTCTGCATGCTGGCTCGTGCTCGCTGTTTGTCTGGGGCGGTGAAATAGGTGCCGGCGACCCGGAATACGACCGCGCCGTGGATGCGTGGCTCGACAGCGACATGAAAGGGAATGAAGCGGACGACCCGGACCTACGCCGGGCCTACTCGCGGTGGTATGCGCGGTACGCGAGGCTTGCGGACTGTGCGGATCGGTTGATTTGTCACTACGGAGAACCCTACGGACGTCTCTCCTGGAAATCCTATGAGAGCCAACTCACCATGCACCGCGTCCTGATGGATCACTTTTCCGAAAGGAATCCCTCGATCCAGTTTGCCGTGAACCTTTGGCGGTCGTTCGGACGCGCCGGGCGCCTGGATAACGAACTTTATGGGTTAATAGCGGAGAAGAAGTTTGCGAAAGGGCACATCTTCCTCGAGCCCGGCATGCCTGATGGCGAGCCGCCCATGGCGGACGGGCTGTGGTCCTGGGATGACAGGAGAAAGCTGCGTCAGACGCTTGCAACGGGCAGCCAAGAAAGTTATTACCAAATTGGCGTCTGGTCGGATTACTTGGAAGACATGGAATCGGACGGCGTCACGTTCATGAGTGTGAACGACCAGATTATCAAGGAATTCTACAATCAGGTGAGACAGCGGCTTGAGCCCATCAAGCCCACCGTTTACTGGTGCACTATGGATGCGAATCACATTGTCAACATCTATTCCATGTACTGCGCCGCGCGCCTCCTATGGAATCCCGACTACGACACGCACGAACTGCTTGTCGAGATAACGAACGGCATCTGGGGGCCCTGCAACGGCGCCAAAGTACTTCACGCCCTCGAGACCATTCGCGACACACGCTCCGGGCCAGACTGGCAAACCTACTGCTTCAGCAGCGGACTCCGGCAGGTCGGCACTGACGATCCCGCAGACGACTTGCGACGAGCCAAGGAGTCCATCGACGCCCTGCAGGCCATGGAACGGGAGGATGGTTTTGTGCCCAAATTCCCACTGCCGTTCAACCCGATGGTGTTTACCGAGACGATACTCCCGAATCTACGACAGATCGCCATATACGCCGAGAACAGAATCATCGTAGACGAAATCGTTCAACGTGACAGAGAAGGGGCAAGTCTGCAAGAACTTCGCGCTCTCAAGAAACGGCTGAGAATTGTCCCGTCGTTTGATACGTGGGTCGGCCATCCGGAGCAATTGGAGAACGCCGAGATGAGAAGACTGCTCCAGCGATTGGGGCATACGCGCGTTGCGGCAGGCCCATTGTCTTGGGACGAGGATGCGGGCATGACGTTGCTCCAGATGGTGCTTAACGGGCCTGCTAAGGCCTTCGACGGCGATTATAGAACCACTTGGGAACCAGGAAGCCCTTGGCGGGACGAGGCGACACTCAGGCCGCCCAGAGACATCGGTTACGCTTGGGAAGAACCTCAAATCGTGTCACAAGTTGTTGTCTGTTACGCGAGCGAAACTTGCGCACCGCGAGATACTGGCGACATCGAGATTCAGTATTACGATGGCAACGATTGGCAGACGGCAGGGGTGCAATCTTCTGCATGCTGGCCTGGCCCCGAGAAGACTTGGCGATGCACTTACGACATCGCACCTGCAGAGGGCTGTCGGTTCCGTGTCTTCTTCCCGAAGCCCATGAAGGGAGGCGGTCGCCCGGTTGTCGCGGAAATGTCATTTTGGCACGCGGATAAGCTGATAGAGACGCCGCCTGACAGAGGCCTGCCCCCGTTCTGAGGACGACGTATAGGACGTATAGGAAGTAGCCCCTGCAGGTCGTGCCTCGGCCGAGTGGTGCGTAAGGCAAGACCTTCTGTGACATTTGCTGGGGTCGAGAGAAGCAGCTATGCTCCAAGAAAACCGTCGAGTTGCAGCAGACTTAAAGCTGCACCTTCTCCAGGTTTCTCTGGCACGTGTTGCCTCGCGCAAGCCAGACTTGCCGTTTCTGAGGTAGCATGAAAAAGCCGAGGTTGGTCTGCAAAGCAGGCCCGTGCTGGCACAAGCCCACGGGGTCGGCGTGCGTGGCGAACAGACTCAGCATGCCCTCAAGTGAGAAATCCATATGCGATTCGTCGCGGCACACGTGGTCAAGCAAAGCCATTCGCGCGCGGCCGTTGTCGAAGTCCGCGTCGGCAGGAACATGGGCGAGGACCTCTGGCGTTAGCGGGATATTCGCCTCGTAGACGACGTTCCCATTCGGTCTTCGCACGGCGAGGGCGCCCACGACTTTCTCGACCACCGCAACGTCTCCCGAGTCGTCACCTAGCACCAGACAATAACCGTAGCCACGGATCGACACGGCCCGAAGCATGTCGATGGCCTGTTGGGCCGTCGCACACCGATGCAACACTCCGCGAACGTCCTGTTGCCAACCGACGCCTTCCGGGTCTGCGGCGAGAGAAGCGCATCCGCTTACGCCAATCGCGAGTCCCCTTTCGTTCATCCCCATTTCCGCGTTTGGCGTACCTACATGGCTGTAGGTGACCGCAGCTAACGCCCCCGTGGGGCGGATGCATCTGGGCCGCAGCCATTGCTCTTGGGCCCCGGGTGTGCAATCACACGTCTTGCCTACCACCGGGCCGTCAGGCCCCACCCCAAAGGCCACACCCGTGCACGCACTTTGGGTCGCCCATAGGTCCGCCAGAAAAGACAATGCGCACACCTTGCGAAGGCCGAGTTCGCTCCCTTCCGCGATCCCGTCAATCTCCTGCCGCAACTCCGGCAAATGGATGTCAAGCGGCGCTAGCAACGCCGTTTCATCCCAAGGCGCGGCGGCATTGACCTCGAACGCGCTTAATAGGTACCGCATTCGTGCGGCGTTGTTCTTGCCATGTCGCAGCCCGATTTGACGGAAATCGCCTACCAATTCCTCGATACTGTTGTCAAACGGGGACGAATGTTCTCCCGTCCGCGATCCCGAGGTAGAAACCGAATCTCGCGACGAATCTCGTGACGCCATGTTTCTCTCCGACACGGTTGGGCTCGGCCGAACCACCCTCAACCCGATGCCTCAATCCAAGCCTGGTTCAGGGTCGGGTTGATAAGAGCGTTATGCGACCTGAGACGCGCACGAAACTGAAGAAAACGATCCGAATACATCGGGAGGCCCCACGCGGCTCCAGCCCAGTCACTCCAAGAACTATCGGGGCGCGCTGTGTTGCCCGACCTAACCTGTAGTACTACCCCAGCATCACAGACGCCCTCGGCATAGCCCACCGAGCCGTAACCGTTGCCGCAAAACCAAAGCCGGAAAATCCCATTGAAGACCTGGACTTCCGGATACTCGACCATTTGGTCATCCCACGCGGGTTCTTCGGAAGGCCCTAAGACAGGTTCAATCCTCGAGCGCTCCCAATGGACGCCATCAAGGCTTTCGGCGTATTGGATCCGGTAGTGAGGTCTGGCATAGGAATACCACATTCTGAAGACGCCGCGATCGTGCCGCACGTAACACCGCGAGGTGACGCTGGCTTCCACGCCAAAGCCGGAATCGCCGGCTAGCACGGGGTTGGCGGCGTGCTTCTCCCAGTGCAATCCATCGTCGGAAGTCGCCAGGCAAAGGTGTATGCGTACATGACCTTTGGGGCGTACCTGAGCGGCCGTGTACCACATCATCCAGCGGTGATCCGCGCGCAGCACCATAGGAACGCATGCCCCGCCCCCATCGAAGGAAGAAGGATCGCCGCGCGCCAAGATCGGTTCTTCACCATGGCGGCGCCATGTGATGCCGCCGTCAAATGACTCAGCCAGTCCGAGCGCCCACGGCGTTCCGGGACCCGGGAATCCCCAACCCGTGTAGTACATTCGCCAATGGTCTTCGGAGACCGTCGTAACTCGGGGCTGGTTGATCCAGTTTCCTTCCCAGTTATCGGTACGCGGCGTAAGCACCGGACTGGCCGGATGCTCTTTCCATGCACATGGGCTATCGATTGGCGCTTCAGCAAAACCAACGCCTTCACCCCCTCGGCCGGCATAGTACATCCGATACTTCTGTTGGCCTGCCACCGCCACTATTGAGACGCCGTTCGTCCACGAATCCCACGCGCCGGAGAGATGCGGCCCATAGACAGGATTGTCGGGGTGCTTATTCCAGCGTTGCGGCGCGGTCCACTGCTCGATCCATCGCACGGTTATGGCTTTGCGACTACCCAAGCCATAGACGGGCGAGACATACTCTCCTCCATTTTCTCGGCCCGAGGCCATGTTGCGGAGCCGAAGCCTCCCGCGATCGTCAAAAGTCAGGCCTTCTCGTTGACCTTGAGCCGGATTCCATTTGATTCTTGACGGCATCATTGGACTGTGCGCTGTGGATGTTATAGTTAATTGCTCAGATGCATGACCAAGCGATTTTCGTGTTCGCTGCGGGTTTCGTGCCGAATGCGATCCGGTCCCTCGATGATATCCCACACGCTGCGCCCACCGTGGGTCCCTGAACCTACAAGGTCGGCCCAGTAACAAGACAGTTTTGGGTTGCGCGGATACCGGTATCGCTGGACCTCGAGAGGCTGTCCGTTAATCCAGCCTTCGATCCTCTTGACCTTCGAGGGGCTGAGCAGCGGAATCGCCAGAATTGTGTGCTTGTCCAGAAAGGGCTCAAACCCCAGTGTGTACATAAATGGCAGATGGAAACTGGTTTGTACCCACCAGTCTGTTCCCTGGCTCTTTGCCTGCGGATGAAGCGGCCGAGGTCTTTCAGGGAGCAAGTCGGTTGCCAGCGCCGTTTCGGCAGCTTCTGAGCTATCTCCCGTCGCCAACTCGATCCATGTCTCCTGCATCTCGTAAAAGGCGTTGTCAATATACGCCCCGCAGAAATTTGCCAGGGGACCCAGGCCGAGCGCGTTGGCCTGCGTTTCCGTTAACGGAAACTCGATTGACTCGTCCTCGATATTGATGAATAACGGGAAGCGCAACTCTTCCCCCTCCTCAAACCCTGCCGTCCAGCCGGCCTCGACGCCCTCCTCGAGACTGCCCTCGCGCACACGCCACTGGCGAAGTTCGGTGGGGCGCGGCGTCCTGCGGAACGTGATGTCGAGCAAGACCCCCTCATTGCTCGAACCGGCCAAAGTCAGACCTGTTTCGAAGAAGTCTCGCTGAGGCTGTTTGGGCACGTCCCGGCGCACCGTCGCACCCACAACCGAACGGCTGCCCGGCGGCAGCAATACCGCCGCGCGCTTCGTTTGACCTTGTTCGCCGCGCGTCTTCAACAAATAGCCGTTTCGTGTCTCCTCAACCGTCCCCGGCAATCCATAGAGCCTTGGCGCCTTCACGCATTCCGGGGCGGGGCGCACCTCGATAACCAGGACTTGCTGCGCCGGCACGCGGATCGGCACGCGGCTGCCCAGAGAGACATACGGCCCTTGATTCGTCAGCCGCAACTGCTCCGTAGGATACAGCTCAACCAACTCACATTCCCCCTCAGTACCGAATCCCAAGTCAGGCCCGAGGGGCACTTCGACCACGCGGTCCCAATACTGCGGATTCACGAGAAAAACATATCCGTGGTTGTCCTCGGCGTGACCGTACACTTCGATGCCGCCAAAACCGGGATTGTCGCCCACGTGGTAAGTCTTCTTCCACAGATCGAAATGGTCTTTGATGAAGTCAGTCCATTTCTTGTAGAAGGCAAAGACACGCTCCTGATTTCGCGTGCTCAACTCCTCGAGCCAGGGGCGGATTTCACACAATGACAGGTTAGGCGTCACGGCCAGCGTGGACAACGCCCCATACTGATAGTTGCGTATTTCCGGCACAACTGAGTTCTGACAAAAGAAATACTGGCAGTTCGTGAAGAAACGATAGGGCAAGAAGCGGGCGTAATGGAGCGACACCATCTGCTCGCGCCGTGCGTCGTCTGACAGACGCGTCATGTTCAGGCCTTGCCAGGACGTGTCAATAAGTGGGTCAGTGACGTAGATATTCGGATTCCACCACGCAATCTTGGGGAAGAACTCGGACCAGTTTCCCGAGTTGGACCAGATTAGCATTTCAGGCGAAGTACTCGCTACGGCCTCCATCAAGCGGATCACGCCGAGTAACTGATGGTACACCCCGTCTTCTCCTGGAGGATGCGAATGGCTTTTGGCATAGCAAGGCTCGATGAAAAGAAAATCGAGATTGTGAAGTTCGTATCCGAACCGGCGCACGTTTGAAACCACCGTATCGATGTAGAAGTCCACAAACTCAGTTTCACCGAAGCAATAGAAATCCCTCCGGTTGTCGTTTCCATCCCGCATCCGCCATTCCGGATGGCCCACTGAGTTTTCGTAGTCGTTGAAATGAAGGGGCACAACATAGCTTGCGCCGGAATAGTCGCCGACACGCACACCGCAGCGCTTCGCGTGGGCAACCATATCCTGAACCACTTCTGGCTTCGGGTCATCCGGGCCCCAATCGAACACACCGGGAAGCAGGTTGTAATACTCGATGTTCAGGCGCGCCAGCATCTCGATGTGTCGTTTCATTAAGTCAGTGTTGAAACACAGTGTTGGGTGGTCCTTGTACGTGTACCAAACGACCTTGTCAGTGACCTGACAATAGCGGTTCATGACTGCGCAACCGACGAACATCGGGCGACAGAAACGCGGTTCGAAACGTTCCTGGACATATGAATCCATCGCTTGGACCTCGCCCAAATCGTGTCCGTAACGCTTCTCGCCCGTCAGGCGTGTCGCGCCGAACGTGAGCGAATGGCACAGATAGCTCTGCCCGGGCTCGAGAGCAATATGCGGGGGGTAACCGACACTCGCCCACCCCCTTTCCTGGACGACGCGCGAATACGGGAAGTCCAATGAAACAAATAAGCCGTGGTTGCCGTGTCGATAGAAGGCCGCAATGTCTTGCAGACCCGTGCTTGCCGCGGCGGGTTCATCCTTGGATTGGGCATGCCAAAGAAATATTCGTTCGACAAGAACACCCGTTTGGGCCGTCAAACTCAAGAACTTCGTTATGCGGCCCGGACCGGTGACTTCATACTTTAGCATCCAGCCGAAATGGTCTCCCTCACCAGAGAACACCACCTTCTGATGGGGTTTGGAGGCGTCCGCTTCAACAAGTTCCACGCTGTTTCCGCTGGTCATCGCCGCGCCTTTGCTGGTGTCTGCAAGCCATGGCGAACCTGTGAGTCCGCGAATCTCGGTGCGGCACACTGAAAAGGCAATCTCAGCAAGCCCATCAGTGCTGTAGGCAACGGTCACTTGCATGTCATCGTCTCCGACGACAAGGGTCCCCCCCAGGCCGCGTGCTTCCTGCAAACCTACTGCGACAGCGGCGAAAAGATTCAATATCATGACTCACCATCCCTTCGTGGGAGACGTTCGGATTCTCACTCAACAGGAATTCTGGTTTTCGCGTTGGAGCGATTTACCAGAAATGCCAGTACAGAACGAGGAACACCGCGCCAAAAATAATGAACCACAGCTTCAGGGAGGCGTACCAAGGCCGGGCAACACCCTCATCGTAGCGCGCCAGCAGCGCAGGCCGCCAGAGGAAAGGTTCCCATTGCTCGCGAGGCGGCGGTGGAGTTAGCAGGGAAATGCCCACGATTCCAAGTACAGTGATGATTTCCGCGATAAGGCCTAAGTACAACCAGTGGACCGTGAGCTCAAGAACATACGCTGCCGCAACGACGCCAAGCTGAATGGCAAAGCCGCCGATCAGCCCGAACAAGGCGCCTTGGCGCGTCGTGCGCTTCCAAAGGATCCCAAGGAGTATCACGGAGATGAATGGTGTGGATACGTAGGTGACACCCTTCTGGAAATACCGGAAGATCCCTCCCAAATGTTCAACCGACGGCGCTACCAGGGCAGCGATAACGAGCGCTGAGAACGCGGCGATACGTCCGACGGTTACCACGCGTTTGTCGTCAGCCCTTTTGTCGATCAATCGTTTATAGATGTCCAACGAGAAGATTGTTGCTGTAGAATTCGCCAACGCGCTTATGGTGGACATGACCGCCGCCAGAAAGCCCGCCAGGACGATTCCGCGCAATCCCCAAGTCGGCGCCAACATTCTAATGGCGAACGGGAACGCCGTATCCAAGTTATCGAGGGGTTCAGCCTGGCGCATAACATGAATCCAATGGAACACCACAAAACCGAGAAAACACGTCACGAGCGGACGCAGGAAATTGATGAACCCCGCGAAAATAATTCCCATTATGCCGTCCCACGTCGAACGCGCCGCCAACACGCGCTGAACCATCACCTGGTTCGCCGCTTGGTAGAAGACAAACAGCCCGAAGGTACCGGCTATGAGACCGGCAAACGGCGCGACGGGGTCGTTTGGGGGACGGTAAAGATGGAACCGATCCGGATTAGCCTCGACCATTGCGCTCCAGCCGCCCTCTACCCGACCCAATGCAAGGAAAAACAACAAGATTCCTCCGCCGACCAGAAGTGTGCATTGCACGACGTCGGCCCAAACAACGGAGGCCAGTCCTCCTTTGACCGTGTAGAGGGCAACAAGGAAAACCATTCCCCAGAGAATAATGTAGAAGTTGATTCCTGTCAGCGCCGCAAAAGTGAGACTCCCGCCATACAGAACGGGGACCAAGAAGATGAGGACATAGGCGATCATAATGGTCCAACTATAGATACCGCCGCATAGGGGAGCGAAACGCTTTGACATCAGCTCCGGAACTGTTGTGATCCTGTTCTTGAGGTAGATAGGTATGAAGATCACAATAAGCGGCACATAACAGGGGAAGGCCCACCATTCCCAGTTGGCAATACTCATGCCGTGCTCATAGGCTGCGCCGATCGTACCCACGATCTGCTCGCTCGACACGCTTGTGGCCACAAACGATGCGCCAATGATCCACCAAGGGAGTTTTCCCGAGGCCAGGAAATAATCCCGAGCCGTCTTGGCCCGTCTGCGCGAGGCCCACAGCCCGACCAGCACTACGGCGGAAAGGCAACAGACAATGACAGCGATATCTGCGGCGCCTAATGCAAATGACATTTGAATGCTCCTCTCAACAATCTCGCGCTTGTGCAAGGCCACCCAACGGGATCTACGCGTGACTTCAGGCACGAGGCGCCCGAGCCGTTTTCACGCTGGCGATCACCAGAAGTAGACATAGATTGCTCCGTATATCAATCCGACCACGACCCACCAGAAAACGCGGCTGTTTACCAGCGGAAGACGACGCCCGGCCGTCTCTCGGGGGAGAACCAACATCGACTTCGTCCAGATTGTATTGTCAAGGCCTGTCTTTTTGCGTGCAGGAGTAGCCAAGCTGACGGCTACCATTAGGATTACGCTCGCAACAAAAACCAGTCCACCCAGAACGAGGATATTTGCGAAAGGGCCGGGCAGAAAAGGGAAAGTCCTCTGGAGGTAGGGCAGAGTTATCAGCGGAAAACAAAGCAGCATGACGGTGATGGCTGCCGCATTGGTTGCCTCTTTCCAGAAAGCGCCCACAAGGAACACGGCAACAACCGGCCCGGCCATCAACACCCAGACCTCCTGGCAATAGGCGAATATGTGTTTCCACATGGAAGTCAACGGCACACAGGCAACTCCCACCAACATCGTTATGAGGGCCGCGAATCGCCCCGCGCGGATCAATTGGGCGTGTGATGCATTCGGCCTTATGAATCGCTGGTGAATGTCTATGGTGTAGACAGTTGCCGTTGAGTTCAGCAGAGAGGAAATGGTCGACATGATGGCGCCAAGAAGCGCGGCCAGCAAGAGGCCTTGAAGACTCTTCGGCACAAGACGCAGCACCAGATAAGGATATGCAGTATCCGGATCCTCGAGGAGGGGATCCATCGCGTAGGCTATCATCCCGGGAAAGGATACGGCCAAGGCCAGGAAGACTCCCAGGAACCCGCAGAATACCACCCCCATTTGGGCGTGCCATTCGTTCTTGGCCCCCAGCACCCGTTGATTGATGTACTGATTGGTGCCATAGTACCAAATGCATGTGGACGTGGCCAGCGTAAGCATTGCCGTCCAGGGAAGTTCGGGGTGATCCGCCGGGAGTATGAGATGCGCACGATCCCCGCCAGCGAGTATCGCTGTCAATCCGCCGTCGACAGCCCACAAACCGCGCACGAAGATAAACAATCCTCCCAGAAGGAGCAAGGCGCACTGAAAAGCGTCGGTCCAGACAACCGAGGACAATCCGCCGTATATCGTGTAGGCCCCCGTAACAGCCGCCAACAGCACGACGCACCACATGAAAGGAATGTTGAAAATGTGATTGAGCGCGAGCCCGCCCGAATAGAGCACCAAAGCCATGTTGACGATTGCGTAGCTGATAATTGTCAAAACTGCGAAGATGGTGCGGACCCCTACGCCGAAACGCCGTTCCAGGTATTCGGGCATGGTTGTGATTCGACCTCGGATATAGAGCGGCACCAGAATCCACAGAAACACTGTTAGCGCGGGAAACACGGCCCATTCCCAATTGGCTACAGCCAGGCCGTGGCTGTAGGCAAACCCCACCTCGCCGATGAATTGCTCGGTGCTGATGCTGCTGGCAACCATGGACAGGCCGATTGCGTACCACGGCAAGCGCGAACCGGCTAAGAAGTAGCCTCTGGCGGTCTTCTTCTCTCTTCTACCGGCAATAAACCCGATCAAGGCGACAATAAAGAGGTACGCAATCAGTACGGCTGTATCGAATAGGCCGAGTCTCACCTAGGTTTTCCCCCATGACGGCCGTCTTCCGCCACCGCGCGGACCGCGTTGCGCAGCGATAGTCGATAACTTGCGGATCGCGTTGCTATGGCGCTATGGCAATTGCCTCGCACTGCTTGCCGCGTGCGCGATAGCGTGTGGGAACCTACCGCCTGCCAACGGGCCTTGGCCCTCCGTAGTACAACTCTTCTTTCTGACATGGCGTTTACCGAGCCGTTACGCTGCTCGAGACAGGAACCGTTGGCCTTGGCTCAAGCGGGTTGCGCCGTTTCCGTTCCACTCGATCGCGCCGTCCCTTGCTAATAAAGAGCGCGAATGCGTATCTTGTCCCCCGCAGGTCGCTTTATCCGTATGATCTCCTTATTGGCATCGAACTCGATGTGCACCAAGCCGTCGGCTTTCGCCTCGCGCATGCTTTTGCCTAGCGGGTGTCGCAGACGAATGACAAGTTCCTCGGGCGCTGTGCGCGTCGGAGGATTAATCTCGGCCTCAATATACCCCTTATCGACATGCGATCGGATTTCGTAGCTGACCTGGCCGAAACGTGTCGGGGCGTTATCTACGGATACGCACATCCCGTCTTCTGTCCAGATATCCGTCACGAGTGGCGCCAGCCATAGTTCATTGCCTCGTTCCATCACGAACATCAGTCGCGTGTGTTCAAGGAAATGCCCCATGCTTTCCGAGTCCATCCAGGCACCCGTGCCATTGAAATGCTCGTACAGCGTCAAGTTCTCGGC
>DUZM01000023.1 GCA_013349485.1 Candidatus Hydrogenedentota bacterium
ATCCGCTCGACCGGCGTCAACGGCCCCCTCGCACTCGAACTCCTCGTCGTAAAACTCGCCGCCCCCGCCCAACGCCGCGAACCCGCCTGATACACCCCAACACGATCCACCCTGATCGGCCCCGGCCGCGAAATCATCCGCGCTCCGGTGAACGATGCGCGTTATACCAAGTTGCATTTAAACGGCAAAAAAACATTAAGGGAGTCAGAAGGCACTGACGACGTCTTTCGCGCAGTGCAACGGAGCGGAACACGGTGTCTGTCCCTACTCCCCCACTACTCCCCCAAAGCACTCGCTTGAAGACGCCACCCACCGGTAGGCTCGAGATCCTCAGACTGTCTAAAAAGGTTTTCGGCGTCGCAGGGGTCATGTTGAGCGAAGCGAAACATCTCGATTCTCCACGGGCTTGCCGCAAACCAGATCCTTCGCTGCGCTCAGGATGACTCGATAATGCGCTTTTTAGGCAGTCTGTCCTGCTCGACCGGAAAGACGTACCGACCCAAAACGGTCGAGCAGGAGCTCGCCCCTACCAGAATGTAGCCCCAACCGCCCACTGGCTCGCTTGTTGTCAAAATGTGTCTGGTTTCCAGGGTCATTGTAAGCCGCGCAGGGCCGCGGCCGCGCGTCGCGCGCTCCGCGTATCGCCGACTATCTCGAATAACGCTTTCGCCTTCTCGTGATGAACCCGCGCCTGCTCCCCTTCCCCGAGGTCATGGTAGAGATTGCCGAGGTTGAAATAGGAGATGGCCGCGTTGTGCCGGTCGCCTACCCTTTCCTTGATGGCCAGCGACTTGTGATGATACTCGAGCGCCTGGCCGATATCGCCCATGCTGTGATATGTGGTGGCCATGTTCCCGTAGTCCTTAGCAACGCCGGGTTCATCACCAATTCGCTTACCGATCTCCAATGCCTTCTCGTACATCCGGAGCGCCTCTTCATAGTTGCCGAGTTCATCGTGCACATTGCCGAGGTTGCCGTATTGGCGGGCGGAGGTCGCCTCATCCCCGAGACGCTCCGTGATCTCGAGGCTTTTCAGGTACATCTCGATCGCTTGGTCGTACCGGCCCTGATCGGCATACACGATGCCGAGGTTGCCGTAGGTGCTGGCCACGCCTCGTTCGTTGCTAAGCTTCGTGAAAAGATTCAGAACCTTCTCGTACGCCTCGCGTGCCCGCTCGAGTTCACCTTGCGACAGGTAGACATTGCCCAGGTTGCCGTATCCGACAGCGATGCCCTGCTGGTCACCCAAGGCTTCATGCATTTCAAGGCTTTTCTTGTAGTACTCGATGGCCTGCGGGTACCGGCCTTGCATGAACTGGGTCGAGTTCATCTGATCGTATATCACGCTCATCAAGCGCCTGTCGCCGAGCCGCTCGGCCAAACCCAGCGCCTGCTGCAGCAAAGCCATGGCCTGCGGGAAGTCGCCGCGTTGACTGCAAAGCCGGCCCAAGGCCGTCGCCGCCTTCATTTGCAGACCTGTGTCCTTTTCCCCTTCTGCCTTCTCAAGCGCGGCCAGGAAGAACCGCTCGGCCTCCTGCCATTGGCCGCTATTGAGCAGGCGCTCGCCGTGCGCGCCGCATTCATGTGCAGACATCGTCTCGATGTCGCCCTCGCCTGTGGCCGCGCCCTGCTGCGCGACCATGGCCCCGAGCAGTATCTCCGCGACCTGTTCGTCGCCGAGCCCGCTCAGTTCGGGCACCTGTCGGCGCGCCTGTGCAATCAACGGTTTCAATTCGGGTGGCATGGCCATCGTGTTTTCCTTTTCCTTTCTTCGCATACTACTCGGCTGCGTCACCAATAAATCGTGCCATCATCGTCATTGCGCGCCTCGGACCGCCTGCGGCGGCGATGCACGTGAGGAAGTCTTCTGAGCGAGGTGGCACGGGCTTCCAGCCCGTGGTCCATGGGCAAGATGCCCATGCCACTTCGTTAGCAGGAGCCAGTCCCCGAGTGACGCGGCAATCTGCTTCCATGAGTCTATACGCTTCGTAATTGTGTGGCTAGTTTTCAGTTGCCGTCGAGGAGATTGCTTCGTCGAGGACTCCTCGCAATGACGAAGTATGCATACTCGCTACGGGGGCCAGTTATCGAGCCAATCTTTCAAAAGCCGCACTAGGCTTATAGTCTCCTCATTGCCCCGATAGGAAAAAGCCTCGCGCTAGTCCTCCTTCCACGGCTTGGCCTGCTCGAGTTCGGGACACCGGTCGAAGACGAGCTTCAGGTTCCGCTCGAGACCCTTCTGGAGAAGGGCGTATTCAACGATGCCCGTGGCTTCCGACTTCACAATCTGGTACTCGACGCGATAACTGCCGTACACGTCGAAAGGCGTTCTTTCCTCGTCCGTCTGGTCCTTTAGGATAATGACGGGTTTGCGGCAACCTATCATGAGGCCGAGTTCCCACATGACGTTCGGATTACTCCCGGTAATATCGGCGATGCCAAAATGGGCGGCCGCGATCTGGCCTTTGATGTCGTCGATAACGCTGGGATCCCTCATCTCGATGGACGTTGCAGTAAGTTGGATGCCGTGCTCGAGGGTCAGTAGTCGCCGGATTTCATCGCGCAACGCATGGAACTTATCCTGAAACGGATAGGCGAAGAAACATGAGCGGTGCTCGTTCAACGGAACCAGGTCCATCCTGCGCTGCAACTCGCCCAGTTCGATTTCCATTCGGGCGTTCGCCGTTTGGACTTCATCGAGCGATCTGGCGTTCGTGATCATCGTGGAGATGGCGGCGTTATTAGTCTCGAAAATGATCTCGGCGTTTTGCGGCGAGACGTAGTGGTGGGCGAACATGGTTGCGTTGTTGTAGATAGCGGTGAGGGCCAGGTAAAAGGTGTCGTTGCGGGCCATTTCGCGGAGTTGGCGCATGAGGGGGTTGGCGGTGTTCAACTGGAGTACGGTGTTGTCGCCCGCCGTGCGGACGCCTTTGTCGCGCGACATCTTCTGAAACATGCGCCGGATCTGCTCGCTGGCGATGCCGAGTCGGGCGCCTAAGGCGTCGGCTTCGGCCATTGCCTTGTCGTCGCGTTCGATGGGTTTGGCGACGAGCACGGCCGGCACCGTCTCGGGTTCGAACGAAACCGCCCGGGCCTCTCTCTTCACCCGGAGCTTGAATTGGCGTTCGAGGTCCTGCCATTTTTCGTCGGGCGTTTCGAGGGCCTTGAAGATGACGCCGGACCCGGCCTCGAGCCGTTCGAGTTTGACGCCTTTCCGCTCGGCGTATTTCTCGAGGAACTCCTCCTCGACGCCCCAGCTTGCGTCGATGACGGGGAGGCCCTTATGAGCGAAGAGTAGTTTGTGTTGGGTGCCGGTGCCGCGTTCCGAGAAGTAATAGATGACGCCTTTGGACTTGGCAAGGTACTCGGTCATGGATATGCGTCCGGTGTCGGTGCTGACCCGGGCCAGGTTGCAGATACGAACGAAGAAATCGTCGTCCTCGATCGCTCTGGCCTTGATGGTGTTGTTGTAGGCCCCGACAAGCACGCTCAACTTCTCAGGTTCGTTCTCCTCGAGGTGGGCGAGGTATTGCAGGATGATCTCGCCGAGCACGGCGCGGACGACGCCGTGGTTCTCGTCGCGCACGATTTCGTCGCGGCTGACAGTCGGCGTGAGGTCGGGGGTGTTGATGACGCCTTTGATGAAGCGGGCCCACTTGGGTAGCAGGTCTTTGTCGTTGTCGCGGATGAACATTCGCGAGATGTAGATGTCCAATTCGCCGAAATCGCGGGTCAGCTCGAACGGGATCAACGGGACAAAGAGAAGGCCCGACAGGTGGACGGGCTCGTCGAGTTTGAAAGGGATAACGCCGAGCGGGAACAGGTCGTAGCGCCCTTGGATATAGTCTGCATAATCGACCTTCTCGTCGCCGCCCTCCCACGGCGGGGTGCAACTGTTGGCCTGGTTGCCCCCGAGGAAGATGGGTACGGACAGGAAATCGGCGTACTTCTTGATCGCGTGCCGGAGACGCGCCTCGTCCAGCAGAACAAGGTTCGCTTCCGTAAGGTGGAGTACGACCTTCGTGCTGGCCTCGGCCTTGTCCGCGGGCTCGACGGTGTAGTGGATATCGCCCTCGCAGGTCCATTTGAACGCCGGGGCGTCCGGCTGACACGAGCGAGTAAATACCTCGACCTTGTCGGCGACGCTGAATGCGGAGAGCAAGCCGATGCCGAACTGGCCGATGAGGAGCAGCGCCTCCTGCGCGTTGGCGCCGCGCAGGTCTTCCCGCTGCACTTTTGTAAAACCCTCGCCGATGGTCGACAGGTAGTCGTGCAGCTCGCCCTCGGTCATGCCGGCGCCGTTGTCGCTGATGCTCAACGTTTTCGCCGTCTTGTCGAACGCCAGGTGGATCTCGGGCTTTTCGAAACCGTCGTCTTTGGTTGTACGAATAATGCAGGTATCGTGCGCGTTTTGTATCATCTCGCGCACGGCGACGTCCGGCTCGGCATATATGTTGCTTCCCAGCATCTTGAGTAAGCCGGGCAGATTGATCTTGATCTCGTGCTGTTTCATGCGCTACCTCCTCCCATCGCTGTAGGACCCTTCGGTTCTTTTGGGCCCGGCAGACCGGCAGCTTTAAGACCGCCGTACCTTGTATCGGGCGCGAGCGCTATAAGCCCCTCGCAGCCGAAAAGGCTACTGAAGCAGCGCAACGCGTCCCCTGACAAGTCTCCCTATGACCCTAGACAAATAACCTCCCTATTGCACGAATCTGCACCGTTGTCCGCAACAAAGCAAAAATTCCCTTAATGGCCTACCCCGCCTTATAGCCCGCCCCGCCAAATGCGCTATTCCAAAGCCGATTGCCCTGACCGTCGCTTCTCACCACCTAGATGTGGCTCTATCCCGCCGCCCGGATATCGTCAGCGAATGCGAACCCGCCATCGGGCGTTTCGATGAGGGCAGAAGCACGCCCCCTCCCGTCGGCCCCTACCGACGAACACCGTTCGAGCGCTACGTGTAGTTTGTCTGCCCGTGTTGTCTGCACACGAGATGACTTCCCGGGCAGACAAGCTGCCCGGGGCGCGTGACAAACGAATGAATAGGTCATACCTGTTGGTTTTGGCTGGGGCACTTCTCAGTGCGTTTCCTCGCCTTCACCATGACCCTTTTTGGCGGTCGAGGATGCGGTCTATCTGGCGTTGGGCTTGGCGGGCTTCGCCGGTGTCGGGATACTCGTCTATGACGGCCTGGCAGGTTGCAATGGCGGCGTCGATGTCGCCGCTCACGCGATAGGATTCTGCGAGGCGGAGCCGGACGTGCATGTCCTCGGGACGAAGATTCATCGCGACGACGTACTCGGCCTGGGCCTCCTCGAATCGCCCGAGCCGTTGATGGGCGTCGGCCAACCCGACGTGTGCGCGCACGTTGTCGGGTTCCAATGTTACAAGGGCCTGGAACTCGGCCAACGCCGCCGCGTGGTCCTGGGTGCGCCGATGGTAGTTTGCTAAGGCTAGATGTGCGTCCGGCGATTCGGGCGCCTGCTGCACCCACATTTCGAGCGTCGCCCGCTCTTCTTCGCGCATGCCCAACCGCCGGTACAGCAGCGCCGAAAGCGCATGGGCCGTGACGTCGCCCGCGCTGAGCTCGTTGAACCGCTCCGCCTCGGCGAGCGCCGCATCGTCATAGCCCAGTCGCTCGAGCGTCCGCGCGAGATAATAGTGCGGCATGGCGTTCTCCGGGGCGGCTTCCGCCCACGCGGCATACGTCGCGATCTCTTCGTCATCCATGCCCAGCCGCCGATACAAGACCGCCAGTTCGCGATACGCCTCCCCGTTGAGCGGATTCTCCTCGAGGCTTTCCGCCAACAGCGCAATGGCGCCGTCGTAATCCCCCTGGTCGATGCGCTCGCGCGCACGCCCTTCGAGCAGGCTCGAACGTTCTTTTGCCAGTTCCGCCTCGAGGGCTTTCTGGACCTCGCTCTTTGATCCCGGCTCGCCTTCGACGCCGGGTTGACCATCCGGGAGCGCAAGTTGCGAGGCCCGATCGAGGAGTTCCTCTGCCTGCTCGAGTGGCGTCTTCAAGGCCTGCCCGGACTGCTCTCGCCACGTCCGCTCCTCCTCCCTAGTGAACATGGCCTCGACATGCGTCTCGACCAAATTCTCCGCGACATCGCCGGCTGCCCCATCGCCCACGATTTGCTCCTCGGTCGATCCACCGTCTTCGAACGTCTTGACACCGTCTGAATCGGTTAACGCATCGCTCTTGTGAGCCCGATGCACGCGCACAGCTTGAAACGCAAGCACAACTACGACCACGCCCACCAACAAAAACGCGAAACGAGATACGTTCACTGCCTCACCTGCTCCAAAAGTCTGTCGACCACGTCAACGAGGCCCACGCCAAACCGCGACTGCGAGCTTCCGACCCCGCCCGAGGCGGGGCGATTCGTAGCGTGAGCCTTCTCGCACACCGTCAATTGCGAGCCCCTGACCCCGCCCGTGGCGGGGCGATTCGTGGCGTGACATCTTGTCCCTAACCGTCATTGCGAGGAGCGAGCCCCCGAGCGACGCGGCAATCTCAATCTCATAAGTGGTTGCGGGCAAACGAGATTGCTTCGCTACGCTCGCAATGACGGAAGCGGCATGTCATTAGGAGGAGCCCCGGCTCCGGCGGGGAGCGACCCGGCAGTCTCATCCCTTTTTTACCGCGACTCGATATGTCCC
Source organism: Candidatus Hydrogenedentota bacterium (assembly GCA_013349485.1). GTDB lineage: Bacteria > Hydrogenedentota > Hydrogenedentia > Hydrogenedentales > SLHB01 > DUZN01. The sequence goes on from DUZM01000023.1 coordinate 6,667, forward strand.
AAAAGAGATTGCTTCGCCACTTCATTCCTCGCAATGACGACCTGGACCCACGATTCACCACAGGGGACAATTATACACCAGTTGCTCGCTTCGTGGACCGCGCCACCATGCCACTCACCAGGTGTAATGCGCCATGTAGGTCACCGTCTTTTCTTCGTCCGGGTCGAGTTGTACGCGGAACTCGATGGTTTGGCTGTCCGTCTTTTCGTAATCTTGCGAGGCTTCCGGGATCGTCCATGTGAACCAGCGGTACAGGTGCTCGACGACGCGGATCTCGACGGGCTCGTCCTTGCGGTTGCGCACCGTGATCTTGAAGGACTCATTTATCCATTGCGCGCCGTGATCGATCTTGAAATCGGTGCGAACCCGTTCCCCGACCAGGTCAAAGGCGTTGCCGGTGTACACGCGGTCCGTTTCGTCCCTCGGCGTGTGGTCGATGAGATTCTCGCCGGTGAACTCGAGCTGGCCGTCGGTGTCGCGGCGATAGAACCGCAGCCGTCCCTTCGGCAGCGGGATCCCGAGTCCGTTCTTTTCCGAGTTCTCAAACTCGCGCATCACCCACACCTTCGGGTTCGAGATGGTCCCATAGTTGTGGTCTTCGCGGATATTGCTGGCCGACCAGCCGCGATACCGGTTGTCGTCAATCTTCACGCCGTCGTACACGTAGAACCGCTCCGATTGCACGTTCGATGCGCGAATGAACTCGACCTGTTTCGTCTCGCGGTCGCGCAACGTCGTGCGTCGCTCGAGCGTATACAGGTGATACTCGTCAAAAGCCTTTTCCGTAACCGTCGGCGGCATCGGGCCGTTAATATCCGCGATGGAATACCGTGCGGCCGCTTCGCGTTGACGCCGCTCATCCTCCGACACGAGCTTGCTCACGTCGCCGGCCACAAGCTTGATGCGGGCATCCTCGAAAGTCTTGCCGCTCTGGTTGTCAAGCGTCACCCAACCGACGATGTCGAGCAGGTCGCCGTCCTCGGGGGATACAAGGTTGTACGCGGCTTCCCAACTCATGCCGCCGGTCACGTACGACAATTCCGCATCGAGGGCCCCGGCCCGATCGGTCTCCAGCAGCCAGTGAAACGTAGGTTTGAGGATCGCGTCGTCGGCCAACGCCGGGAAAACCGGCGTTCCCGGCAACGAGAACCGCAGCTTCCCGTCCACCTCGATGACGGGTTGCCCCGCGCCGCCTCTCGCGTAGGCCATTTGCGTCTGGCGGTATTGGTAGCCGTAACGATGCAGGCCGGCCTGATGCGGCTCATACCCGCTCCGAACGATCTTCCCCCTGACGATCTCTGTCTTGTCGCCCCGCAGTACTTCGAATTCGATGGTCTCTCCTTCGTACAGCGACAGCAGAAGGTTCTGCGACACCGGATCGGCCCGGTAGTTCTGCTCGACAATTTGGAGCGGCTGAACGCCGTCGGGGTCGCGGAGAATCACGGAATCCGGCTCGGCATGGGCCGTGATCTCGTTGTAGCGTACCTTGTTGGTTCCAGGCTGCAGGTCGAGCGCGATCGTGTCGCGTACGACCGCAAAGTCCTGATTGTAGATGGTCAGCGCCGCGTCGTCCCCAAAAGCGCCTTGCGCCGCCAGGCACAGGGCGAACGCAATGATAGCGTATCTTACATTTCGAGTCTTAACCATGGCACACCTCCTTCGTTTTGCAGCGGGATTTTCTGGTTTCTGTTGCGGCAAGGGGTCTGAAAGCAGAAAAAGTCTTTTCCACACTCGAAAAACATCGTGTACAGGTTCCCTTTTCAAGCAACGTCCCTGCCGCAACAGAAGCTACTCGTAGCATCGCCCTTCGAATTGGATTCATACTATCACATGGATTACACTTGCTTCGTAACAACTATGTAACGTTTGAACCCACCGGTTGGTTCACTTTATCTTCGCGGCACGCCGGCCGCAAAGGAGCACGGAAATGGACACGTTTCATGCAACAACCGTGGTGAGCGTGCGCAAAGACGGCCAGGTGGCACTCGGCGGCGACGGCCAAGTCACCCTCGGCAACACCATCATGAAACAAACCGCCACCAAAGTCCGCAGACTCGCCGGGGGACGCGTCATTGCCGGATTTGCGGGGTCCGTGTCCGATGCCCTCACGCTGTTCCAGCGATTCGAGAGCAAACTGAGCGAGTTCAACAACAACCTGACCCGGGCCGCCGTCGAACTGGGCAAAGAATGGCGCACCGACAAATATCTCCGCCAACTCGAGGCCTTGCTGGCGGTCTGCGACATCGAGAAATCGCTGGTCGTCGCGGGCAGCGGCGAGATCATCGAGCCGGACGACGGCATCCTCGCCATCGGCTCCGGGGGCCCTTTCGCGCTAGCCGCGGCGCGCGCCCTTACCAAACACTCGAATCTCGATGCCGAAGGCGTAGTCCGCGAAGCCCTCACCATCGCCGCCGGCATCTGCGTCTATACAAACACACAGATCACGGTTGAGGTGTTGTGAACCGGCATGCGGCTTGACACGCCGGTTAGGCATTGTGCCTGTTGCGCTCAGGTTCTGTGAGCCCAATCGTGATAGACTTCCCAACCACGACTCTTGTCTTGTACCAATTGTCCCTCAGAGTTACGACTGGCGCGATATGCTATTATGGACTTGCACTTTTCATGGTTGGCCTTTATAAACTCAAGGGCCTCGAGAAGTTTGCCGCCATGAAAGACTGCAAGCACAGCGCCGTCTCCCTCAAGCCACCAGTAAGTCCAAGTATCGTCCAGGTCCGGGAATCTCTTCTCCCAATCCCTTACTTCCTTTGCAGTAGCCATTCCAATCGCTCCTAACTTCGATTATGCGGTTTGCATAAGGTGCCAGACCTTTACTGAACCAGACAGTTGGCTAAACCGGCTGCCTCGTAAGAATAGCTGCATACGTAACTTCATGTCACAGAGAAGCGCAGGCATTGCTTGGCGTTCTATACACTCTGCAAAAGGACTTGGCCAAATCGTAACGTTCCCAGTATAGCACGACGCGACGAATAGGGGGCCTCGGTTCATCTGATTGACGCATTGCCGTAATGCACTTCCTCGAAGGGGGCGATTGCGCGAAGGGGCTTCCGGAGGCGACGGCCATCGCCGACGATTACGAGAATGAACGCTTCCGTATTCAGGTATTTTCTCGCGACGCGGTTGACGTCTTCGAGCGTGACGGCATCGAGTTCGACGATCTCGTTGCGCATATCGCCGAGCGTGCGGCCTTCATACAGCCCTTCCAGAACGCTAGTGGCGATATGCCCGGGCCACTCGAGGCCCAGCGGAATACTGCCGGCATAATACGACTTGGCCTTCTCAAGTTCCTCTTCGGTTACGCCCTCGTCGAGCAGCTTGTCGATTTCGGCGAGCACGGCCTCGTAGGTGGCCACGACCTCCCTGTTTTGCGTCGAGGTGCGAATAAGCGAGTAGCCGTAGTCTGGATACTGGATGCCGTGGCTGCTGATGCTATACGTTCTGCCCGCTTCGGTGCGGATCGCCGTCATCAGCCGCGACGAAAACCCGCCCCCGCCGAGGATACGATTCAAGAGCCGCCACGCCGGCACGTCAGGATCGCTGCTAGAGAGGCCGGGTTGGCATAGGGCTATCGTACCTTGCGTCAAACCCGGCTTGTGCACAAATCGGAACGCCACGCCGGCCGGCCTCGCCAGGGAAACAGGCGCCCTGGCCGGCATCGCTCCCGGCTCCCAGCCGCCAAACGTCTCCGTGATCCGCTCGAGCATCTCCTGTGCGCCGAAATCGCCGAGAGCTACGAGCATCGAGCCGTTGGGCACGTAGTGGCGCCTGTGGAACGCCCGCACCGCAGCGACCTGGACGTGCCTGAGGCTTTTCTTTGTGACCGGTCGGCTTAGTCGATGCTCCCGATCGATCAACATCGAGCACGCATGTGTTATGGCCAACGCCGAAGGATCCGTATGCCGCTGTTCGACGGCCGCCTTGAACTCTTTTCGCGCCCGCTTAAACGCCTTTGCCGGGAACGTCGGCGATAGGATACTCTCGGAAAACAGCTCAAGCCCGAGTTCCAGGTCCTCTGCGAGCACCTCGCTACCCACGGTCGTGTACTCGATTCCGGCCGTTGCCCGAAGTCGGCCGCCCACGCCGTCGATGGCCTCCGCAATCTCGGCGTCGCTCCTCGAAACCGTCCCCTGAGTCAACAGGGCCGCGGCCAACGACGCCAGCCCTTCTTTCCCGCACGGCTCGTCGCGGACGCCCACGGGCACAAGCATTCGGTAGAAAACGGCCGGTTGCTCCTGGTGTTCGGCGACCAGCACGCGCAACCCATTGTCGAGTGTGACATCAACAAACTCCGGATACGGAACAAGGCCGGGTCCGCCCGCGGCACTAAACGTCGCCAGAACGCTCAGAGTGCCAAATGCAAGAAGAATGCGCCAGTGGTTCATGTCGTCATTACCTTCCAACATCCGTCCTCTCCAAGCGTCAAACGCTGCCTGCGCGCCCGACTACTGGCCAGTCTTCGCCTCTTGTGCCCTTGGCACCCAGACAACAGATTGTCTGGGCCGACCGTCACCAGCGACCTCGCCGCACATCAGAATAGCGACCGTATCACGCCGTAAAGCCAGATCAGTGGATTGCTGCGCTTGGGCCGCACAAAGAAGACGACCCTGTTCGCATCCGTGAAATACTCGTTCGCAACCCGGCGAATATCGGCCTTGTTGACCCGCCGAAAGTCGTCCAGTTCATCCTCGAAGCACCGGTAGTCGCCCTCGACCACCTCGGCAAAACCCAGGCCGTCGGCCAAGCCCTCGGCAGTGTATCGCTCGAAGACCTTAGCTGCCAGAAGCTGCTTGCGGGCTTTCTCGAGTTCCCCGTCGGTGACGTCCTCCTTCTTGAGCCGGCCCAACTCCTGGACAAGCGCGCGCGCGACCTTTCGCGACGAGATATTCGGCAGATGGGCCGCGCCGCAAGCAAACACCCCGGGACCTTGCACGACCTGATGATGGCCCAACACCGCGACCGCTAACTCCCGATCCCGAACCAGTCGCGTGTGGAGACGCGAACTTTCGCCGTCCCAAAGGATGTGCGCCAGCACGCGCAACGGCGCCGTATCCGCATGGTTGGCCTCCGGCACGTAGAACGCAAGCGCCGTGGCGCGCACCGGGATGGCCGCACGAAGCTTGTGCGGCCCTATCTCTTCCCTCGGTTCGAGCGCCAGGTCGCCCGGTGACGCCGTCCTGTTCGAGGTCATGCCACCAAAATGCTTTTCGCACAAGGTCAACGCATTTGCCGCGTCCGTGTCCCCCACGATGACCAATACGGCGTTGTTCGGCGCGTAACGGCTTTCGTAAAACGCCTGGCAATCATCGAGCGAAAGCGCCTCGAGATCCGCCATGCGCCCGAGCGGCGTCAGGCCGTAGGGATGGTTCGGGTACAGGATCTCGAGCGCCTGACTCAGCACCTCGAAGAACGGATCGTCGGCATAGCCCCGGAATTCCTCTTTCACGACCTCGCGTTCCGTATCGAGCGTCTCCTGCGTCAGCGCGAGCCGATCCATCCGATCCGCCTCGAGTTCAAGCGCCAACTCGAGTTCGCTCGACGGCAGCCGCTCGTGGTAAACCGTCATGTCGAAGAAGGTATACGCGTTGCTCGAACCGCCCACGTCATTGATCAGCCGGGCATGTTCCTCCGGGCCATACTTCTCCGAGCCGCGAAACATCATGTGTTCGAACAGGTGCGCGATGCCGCGGCGTTCCTCCGGGTCGTGCCGACTCCCGACGCGATACCAGACCTGCACCGCCACAACCGGAACCGTGCGCTTCTCGAGGATCAGCACCTGCAACCCGTTCTCAAGCACATGCGCCGTCACATGGCGCTCGGCCGCCGCTCGACCCTGTGTCAGCAGACAGACGGCGACACACAGCAAAATAAGAACACCAGCAGCGCGCGTCTGTTTACTCATGCAGCACCCATTGGTTCATTTGGCCGGGAATTCGCCGTGGATTATAGCGGTTCGCGACGGCAAAAGGATAGCAGAGGAGCGGCTCGGCCACGTGATGGGGCCTTGCACAAGCGAGTTCTTTCCACGCGCAACTCTACTCGAGGTCGATCTGCCGCGAGATCGTTTCCCCGTCGGCCACCTCGAGCGTGACAGTCTCCGTGAGTTTCCCACCGTCCGCGTGTCGGGCGCGGACTTCCAGCGTGACAGTCCCGGAAGGCACGTCTTCTATCGTGCAGACGCCGTCGCTGTCTGAGGCGGTGAAACCAAGACTCTCGACGCCCGAAGATGTTTCCACGGCGCCCGATACGCGGGCCGTCGCTTGCTCCGGCGTTTCCCCTTCGACGCGGATCGTCAATTCGAGCGTCGCGGTTGCCGGAGGAAAGTCAAAGTCGACAACCGTGACGCGGCCCTCTTCAACAACCCCATATTGATCCATGTGGCGGTAGCGGGACTCAGGCCGGTCGCGGTTTCTAAAGCCCGCCGACACACGCCGTTCCCCGGGCATCACACACGTTACGCGGTAACGACCGTCAGCGTCCGTTCTCGTTTCGGGTTCCGTCTTGGAACCGCTGCGATGATAGACATGGACCTCTTGATAAGCAACAGGACGGCCGTCGGAGAACACAGTCCCCTCAATCGTTCCGCCTTCACTGAGCACGATTTTCACTTGATTTGCCCCCGAGGCCGAGAGCCTTACCTCGACGGAACCCGGCGCGTAGCTCGGGTGAGTCGCCGATATATGGCGCGTTTTGGACGAGTCCAACTCGAGCACAAAGGCGCCATCGTCGCTCGATCGAACGCCCTGCTCGTGCGCGAGACGCAATGCTTCACGCACGCCGCCCGCAAAAACCAAGGCGCCGGCAATGGGTTCGCCCGCACGGTTCCGAACCACGCCCTCGACGCGTATTGCTGGCTCGAGTCGAATCTCGATGCCCGTGACAGTTTTGCCTTCCATCAATTCGCCTGTCCGAGCCGATCCTTCGGCGAAGCCCTTGGCGCGTGCCAATACTACCGCGTCGCGGGTTGGTCCCAATTCCAGCCTGAAACGGCCCTGTTCGTCCTGCACGGGCGTATGAAAACGGGTTGGTACAAATCTATTCCTTGACGCGTCTCGATGCGCGAGTTCGAAGTCCGTGACAGGTTCCCCGGTGTCGGCGCGCAGCACGCGACCTTCCACGACCGCCCGGCGCTCGAGGACGATGTCGAGCCCACCACTGCCGGAATCGACTTGCTCCACCTCCACTGTACCGTAGCCGCTGCACGCAACGTGGAAACCGTATGTGCCTTCGCTCAGTCCGGTGAATTCGTAGAGGCCATCGGCGTTAGTCACGGCCGAGTCAACGTCGTACCCATGGATTTCCACCTGAGCGCCTGCGACAGGCTTGCCCGCCGTGTCGGTGATTCGGCCGGACAAGGTGAAATGGCCAGCGAGCAGAGGCAACGTGATCCCCGTGACGAGTTCCCCGACGCCCACGTGTATCGGGGATACAGCCTCGACAGGACGTAAGACGAACGAGTAGCCCGACGTGGGCCGGCCGACAAGCGTCTCGTATGTACCCGGCGCAAGCCCCACAAGGACAAAGGCCCCGGAACCGTCGCTTTCGACAGGGGGTGTATGGAATTCACATTCAGACTCAAGCCTCGCCCCGACGTGCGCCCCCGCGGCCGGTTCTCCCCACGAGTCGCCCTGCACATAGAAGACATGGCCTGAGATGCTCCCAGTCGCAAACATCGTGAGTTCAAGGTGCGTCAGGCCTTCCTTGGTTACGGTTAATGGGCCTTCCGGCGGGCTCGCGAGTCCCGAAGCCGTCGCCAACAAGCACAGATGCTTGGTCGGTAAAAGGCCGTGAAGTTCGAACTGACCCTCGGCGCCCGACAGAGTCACTTCTCTATGTGATTCTCTATATTCTCCGACTACCTGCGCGATCCTCGCGACCACTTCCGCGCCTTCAACGGGCCGACCATCCGCGCCAACGACCCTCCCCGAAACCACGGCGCCTTCGACGGTTGTGACGGAAGATTCGAGTGTTTCGGCCGGGGCAGGTTCGACCTGGATTACGTCTTCTTGTTCCACGAGTGCGTCTGCAGCGTCCCGCAATGGCGCACCTGCATCGCTTGCCTGTTCCCGAGGTGTTCCGACAGGCTCGGCTAAGTCATCCGGTTTCCCGGACTCCTGGCGCAACACGTGCCACGCCGCCACTCCGGCAAGAAGAACCAAACACGCCACCGCAATTGCCTTTTTCATTGCGATGAGTCCTCCCATGAATGTTGCCGCCGCCCCGGAAACCAGCGCCCCCGTTGGCACGGCGGTTCCCGGTTTTCCGGCGGCGGCGAGTGCGATCTTACCCAGCGCGGCGACGAAAGTGGGTGGTACGGTTTCGCGGGGAATCGGCGCCAATAGGGCCGCCACGCCTGAAAAGCTGATGGGGACGCCTCGCCGCTCGAGCGATTTCCGGATTCCCACGATGCCCTTATGAATGCGACGAGTTATTGTGGATTGTGAAACGCCGACGGTGCGGGCGATGGCCTCGTGGGTTTGCCCCTCGAGGAAATGGGCGATGATGGGATGCCGCAGCCTTTTCGGCAGGGCGGCGATGGCCTCGTCTACGTGGGCCATTACGTCGTCGGAGGGCAACGGGGACAGCTCCGCTTCGCTACGCTCATCTGGGACAGTCCCCGTTTCCTCCCCGTTTCCCTTCGTGACGTAGCGTATCTCGCGTTCCCGACGCCGTGCGTCCGCCTTGATGCGGTTTATCGAGCGGTGGGTCGCCAACGTGTGCAGCCAACCGGCCAGGGACGACTTCGGCGGCGCCTGCGCTTGGGCCAGTTTCAAGAAGCAATCCTGCGCTACCTCCTCGGCGTCCGCGGCATTTCCCAGAACGCGCTTACATGTAGCATAGACCATGGCCGAATGCCGCGACACCATCTCCGCAAACGCTTCGGGATCGTGAGTTGTCATCCACCGATCGAGCAACGCCATGTCTGTGTGGGGCATTTCTGGGTCCTACCGGCTCTATTCCGCAGATGGGGAAAACGTCCGCGGAGACACGTCGAACTGGCGCGAGTTTTCCGACAGATCTTCCAGCCGATTCTACTACTAGGACAACGCAAAACGGCAATTCATGCAAGTTTTGTGGAGCAGGGTTTGTGGTTGCTTAGCCAAGATTAGGCATATATGACGTGAGGAAATTCCGCTGATTAGGCTCAGCTTCGGCGCGCCTTGTGCGCGCGGCGGCGCAGCATAAGCGATGCGCCTGCCATTGCGGCCAGGGCGGCGGCAACCCAGGGCGACGCAAGGGCCAGCCTCCCGGCCAGGACCACCGGCGCCAGCACCACGCGCACCAGCGCAGCCAGGAGCGGGACTCGCGCAATTACATCCGCGACGGAGGGGCTGAGGCGGTAATACACATCAACGAATGCCGTGCCGGCGGCATTGTTGAGGAGGTACACATCCCGGACGTCGCGAAGCACGTCAATTTGCCCGGCCATCGGCGAGCCGTATGCCGCCGTCGCGATGAAGCAAGGTCCGCCGCCGCCGCCCCCGCTGTTTCCGCCGGCTGCAAGTCCGATCAGTGCCGCGATCGCACCCACCAAAGTTGCGATCAGCCCTGCGCCGGACGGATCCGCCTTCGAGTACCCAAATCCGTTCTCGAGCACGAGCGGCTTATCCGGTCGCGCCTCGAGATAGATCCGCACATCCACCTGGCCCGGCGCGCCGTCCCAAGCCGGCGCCGCGAACTCCAGGGACGTGTCGCCCAAGACCGACAGCTCCTTCACCGTCGCCGTGTTGCCGGCGTCGTCTGCAAGGGCTACGCGAAACGCCCCGCCAAGGCCGGTGCCGCGGACATAGGCCGTCTCGCCGCCGTCTGCCGGGCCGCTGGCGCCCTTGATTGCCACCCCGTCTTCGTTCACCGGCGTCAGCAGGCGCTCGAGTTCCGCGATCTGGGCTCGCGGGAGGTGAACGTCCGTCCGCAACGCGCATGCGCCTGTGCGAAACAGATTCGCCGTAAGACGGCCGTCGGCCAAATCCTCGCCCCCCTGGCTCGACTGTACGGCTATTTCGTTCCCGGCCGCGTTCGCCGCGTCGGGGTTATAGCCCGCGTCGTCCAAGGCGCTTTCGATTGAGACAAGCCACGTCCGGCCGCGTTCGAGCGCCAAGTCGGCGCCGCGCACCGGTATTGCGAGGGTCGCAGGGGCATCCAGCACGTCGATATCGAGGTCGAACTCGCCGTATGCGTCTGGCGCAAGCAGCGAGGAATCCCCTGCCCCTTCTCGATACAAATGAATATCGAAACACCACGCACTCTCCCCGAGGGTCGTGCCGAAATCTTCCGCATCAAGGATATCCAACCCGAAAAGGGCGGGGAACTGCGTGGCGCGCACCAACGCATGGATCGCGCCCCGCTTGGATACGGGGGGAATAGTCAGTACGGCGTCATCCACGCCGTCGAGCACAATGGTCTGCGGCCCGGAACCCTCCTCGGCGTCGAACGAAAAGGCCGTAGTCTTGATGGCGCCGTCGATATCGTGGCGGACATACACAAACGCCTCGCTGAGAGCGGCCGCGGCATCCACTGAAAACACCGCCACGTCTACGCCAAACGCTGCGCCAGAACCCGCGCGGCCGCTCGGCGGCACAACTACAGTCACCGCGTGCTCGTCGGCATTCAGGATCTCAGCCTCGATGTCACCGAACGTGACCGTCGTTACGGCATCAAGCCCGTTGCCCTGGATCTCCGCCACGACCCCGCCGATGACCCACGCCGTCGTGGGGAAAACGCCCGTTATTGTCAGGCCCCTCTCAACCGCGTCGCCGCCCTCGTCCGCCCCATCCATTTCCTTCTCGTCCGCGTCTTCATCGACGCCAAACCCGGGAACAGACGCCCCGAGCTTTGAGGCAAACGGCGCAAACACAGAAGGTTTTGTGATCCTGGCCGTCAGAACGCCGTCCGTTATCTTGCCGCCCGGCTCATTCTCGTGCCACACGCCCTCAGCTTCGGGTTCCTGTCCGGCAGCGAACCCTCTCGTCGCACGCGTGGGAAACGACCAAAACGCCCCAGCTTCGCCTTCGAGACGCCCCGCAAGCCCCTCCATGGAAAGCGTCACCGGACAACCCGGCGGGAACGCCTCGAGTTCGGCAAAACTCATGCCGGCATCGTAGGTACAAACCAGAACCACTTGGACAAACTGATTAGCGTCCGGCATATCCGGAATAAGACGACCCGAGGGCATGGGCGCCGCCACGTCCGCCGCCCAGGCGCCATTTCCCAGCAGCGCCTCAAGCGACGGGGCCGCGCGCACAATCAACATGGCGTCGTCAGCGCTGAGTAATTCCCCCGCGTCATCGGACGCATTGAACGCGACTGCCTCGAGCGAGGGCGCATCGACGTGCACATTGCCCAGGCTCGCGCGGACAGTCTCAGCACCGTCAAATACCATCGAACCCCACGCGGCCAAGTTCACCACCGCCACTTGAACTACCTCGCTCACGGCGACGCCCTCTCGCTCGACCATTACCTCGACCGCACTCAACCAGGTTTCCCCGGGCGCAATCAGCGGCAGCAACTCGCCCGTTTCCGTGGCGTACGCACCGAAGACGTCGTCCGGCACACCGTTCCCATCATCGTCGCCCACTGCCCAGGCCGGGGTCTCGATAACGGTGAACTCGACGGGGGATGACGCAACGTCATAGACGACGAGCGGTTGCGGATAGAGGCCGCCGATTCCCCCGAGGTTGGCAAGAGCGTCGAGGCGATGCGTTCCTCCTAAGCGCTCGACGGATCGAAGGTCAAAACTGAGGACATAGGGAGCGCACGTCGTCACGCCAAGCATGTCGCCCGACGCGTAGGAACCTTGCGGGTCCGCGTCGAGCCGAAACGCCACATTATCCGCGACGCCGGCCACTTCCGCTTTGACCGTCAGCAACACCATCCCGGCGTCCGCAGCCGCCTTGAACCGCGCGCCATGTTGCGGGGAAGTGATGGCCACGCCTTGGACCTGCTTCAGGCCCAGTACAAGATCGAGCAGTTCGATCGTTGCCGGGCGGGCACCTTCTGTCGAAGAACGCATCCCCGCCGGGGAGCCCATCGCCGCCTCGCCGCGTTCCACCCAAATGGACGTCGCGAAGACCAAGCTCGTCGTCGCGCACGCCAAATAGGCAATGAGACGTCTCATCGTCATGCCCTGGGTCTCTTTCCTGCAACCTTTCCTTCGATGTCGGCCGCCTCGCTCTTTCCCGATAGATGCCGAAAGAAGGGATTCGGGTTCCGGACACTGAACCGGATCGAGTGGGCATTCACCATCGCAGTTTATGCCCGCAACTCCTCACATGTAAAGCATTTCCGCCGATCCACGGTCACTGTAATTCTATGGCATTTCTGTGGAAGTGTCAATGCCG
>DUZM01000024.1 GCA_013349485.1 Candidatus Hydrogenedentota bacterium
CGGGCCGGGAACTGCTGGTGACCAGCTCGTTCTCGAAAAACTTCGGACTCTACCGCGAACGCGTCGGCGCTCTCACTGTTGTCGCCGCCTCCGAAGACGCCGCGCAAAAAGCTATGAGCCAAATCAAGAAATGCATCCGCGCCAACTACTCGAACCCGCCCGCACACGGCGCCGCAATTGTCACCACCATCCTCAACGACCCCGATCTCCGCGCCAAATGGGAGATCGAGGTTAAGACCATGCGCGACCGCATCAACGGCATGCGCAAGTTGTTCGTCGAGACCCTCAAAGCCAAAGGCGTCGCCCAAGACTTCTCATTCATCACCCGGCAGCGCGGCATGTTCTCATTCTCAGGCCTCAACAAACAACAAGTCGCCACCTTGCGCGACAAATACGCCATCTACATCGTCGGCTCCGGCCGCATAAACGTCGCCGGCATGACCCAACACAACATGGACTACCTCTGCCAAGCCATCGCCGATGTGCTATAATGCTATAGCTTGACGCGAGCATCATATCCTCGATTGTAAGGACGTGAAGATCTCGAGGATTCACTCCCTTGCTGACCAGAGAACCGAGGAACATAAACATGGCAGAGCAAAGGACCAGTCCGTGGCTGCGCGGTATCGTTGACACTCTTGTTGGGGCCTCGCTGATTCGAGAGTCCACCATCCCAACCAAGAATCGACTGGTCGTTATCCTTGTTGACACTGCGTTTGAGACGGCATGCCGAGCTTATCTCAAGCATAGGAAGCGCATCAAGATGGACAAGAATCACGAGCGCAGAGCAACTCTCGTGAAGACGGTTCGGTCGAATCTCGCCGCCATTGATCAAGAGGTCTGGAACACGATTGACTACTACTACAGCGACATACGCTGCGATTTCTATCACGAGTCTGCCGGGAAAACTTTGTCAGATGTTGATCTGCTCGACTATCAAGAAACAGTTGAATTCGTGATTGATCAGGCATTCGGCGTACAGATTGGTCAGATGGTCCGGGCCGAATTTAAAGCGCAGAGAGAACAGCAAGCGTCTCCAACTTCGACAGAGAACAGCCCAACTGTTCCTCTGCACCAACTCAGCGACAAGCGCGACAAGGTGTTGCTTGCAGTAGGCGAGCTGAACCCATCATCCAGCAACGAGGTGAACGAGTATTTCCGCCGCGCTGGAGATGGACTGAGATTGAAGGCCAAGGAGTTCAGGGCAATCGTCGCGGCGAACAGCGGCACGAAGAAGTTCTATTTCTACGACAGAGACCTTAAGAGATGGGAACTGTCAGGACTTGGAAGATTCAGGTTTGACCAGCTTGTCAAAGGAGAGCCCGATGACTGACAAATACACATTACGAGAAGTGCGCGTGCAGGTCCAGCCCGGCGTCACTCTGATTGCTGACGTTGCGTCAATCGACTCGATCTCGGTTCTGCTCGCTGATCTCAAGAGCAAGGACTTGAAGCCTGTTCCTCGGGAGCAAGATCCTACAGGCCAAGAACTGGCACAGCCCGGAGCGGAGACTGCCGAGACGCCGGATTCAAGAGTAGAAGTGAATGCTGGGATCCCTATCGGCACCCTTGCGAAGAAGAATATTCTTGCCTTCAAAGAGGACGTGCCTCAGCTCCTGCGCCCCAGCGCATTCGACACCGTCACCGAGGCTGCGCTGCTTCTTCTTCACTCCGTCGAAACGGGCCTCCGGAATCAGGAGATCGGCTACGAATCGTTCAAGGGCCTTTTCGAGGGGCAGAACGTCAAATCCGGAACTCCTTTGTCCATGTTGATGACGAACTTGCGTAACTCAGGTTACTTGGACAAGAATGCCTACAAGAATGGGCGGCGTCTTCGGCTGACCGCTAAGGGAGACAAACGAGCAATCGAGATCCTGAAAGGCTTTGTGGCAGGGGATTGAAATATGTCCACAGCCAACAATCGGCTCGACCCTACGGCTGACACGGCGCGGACCCGTCTGCCGCCGCGTGGTCAGGCATGACGTTCTCTTAAGAAATGGCTTTGGGTTCCGGCGCGATCAGCGCCATAACGCTGCCAGAACTGAACGTGAGAGCATTGCGTCCCCTGAAGCGCGGCGCGTGCCACGGTCTCTGAGGCTACCGCCGAACAACGGTTCGGGATGCGATTGACGGCAATCGGGCATGTCCCGTCCTTTGGGTGTGGTCAGAAACAACGGCTCTGCCTAGGAACTGGGCATGTTTCCTGTTGCCGGGCCGGATTGCGGCAATCGGGATCGGGGTACTCCCGGTTGCTTAGGAAGAAATCGCTTTGGGGTGTGTTTAGCCCGAAGACACGCGTGAATCGGGGTGAAGCGTTATCTAAGCCGCTGTGTACGCAGTTGTGGAATCGGGACGTCTCTAACCCGTTGACGAGAACACCAGTTGGTTCGGGTCTTGATAGCCCGCCGGAGGCAGAAGAGCAGAATGTCGTCACAAAGCACGGTAAGCCTGCCGGCGTTCACACGGGCTTCGCGACCGATGACGATTGGTTCGACTTCCAATTGGAAAACGATCCTCGCTTCCTGAAGAAGATCGAGGAGTCACGGGCCAGTGTCAGGGCCGGCCAAGGCATCCCCTGGACACGGGTCAAACAAGAAAACGATGAGAGAACAAAGCCCTGAACCTTGCCGCTTAAGGCCGGAACCGACCCGGCCTCAAGCGTCCGGTTAGGGCCGGCATCAATACGACCGCAGACATCCGCCGAACGGGCCCGCGCCTGGAGTCTTGTGTGGGGCCCGCCTGCGGTGCTTCGAACACCCGGCCCGAACGGCCGGGCCTGGTCTTGGTCAGCTATCCGTGTCACTGTGAATTCGCTTGGCTTCGCCTGCTTGTCAGTCTGTGATGTTTGGCAGCCGAGCTAAGTCGCCAAATGGGGCGAAGTGGTCCCAGTCGCTGCTGTGTTCCGAGGAGGCCGGAGGCTGCGGACGGTCGGGCTGATCCTTGCAGGTGCCACGATTACGGTAATAGAATGGTTCCGGCAAACACACAGGGGATTGGGCAATGCGCTTGCAACATACAATCACGGCGGTGATCCGACCCGGGGAGCAATCGGGCTACGTGGCGGAGTGCGTCGAGATACCCGTTGTCACGCAAGGTTCCACGCTCGATGACACCGTGGCAAATCTACGTGAGGCCGCCCAACTCCACCTCGAGGGTGCAGATCTGACGGAGATGGGCTTGGCCGCCAACCCGACGATTGTCATCACGATGGAGTTGGAGACCGTGCAGGCCTAGTCTTCGCCGGATGTCCGGGCGATCGGTGCTGGCGGTTTTCCAGTCATTCGGGTTCGAAGTGCAATCTCAAAAGGGAAGTCACGTAAAGTTGCGGCGGCTCGGGCCGACTGGCGAGCGGCAGACGCTGACGATCCCGAATCATCCAGAACTCGACACCGGGACGTTGCGCGCCATCATCCGGCAAGCAGCCCGGTACATTGCCATGGACGAACTTCAAAACCGTTTTTACACGAATGGGTAGCCTTAATACGAAGCTTCATAGATATGGGCCACAGTCGCGATCTATTTGTGTTTCCTCGGCCAGTAATCGAACGGGGCCCAAACGGAGGCACTTCCCGTCTATTTGTCGTCTTTCTTCTTCCAGCATCCGTTTTGGAGGCTTACGGGGAGCGGCCGCCAAAAGGGATGGCGGAAGACAAATAAACGGGAAGTGTCCCCCCCCATTTCCCCCCCATTTAAACCCCACGGGCTGGAAGCCCGTGCCACCTATTTAACGGCGGTTGTGTTGTGACCAATCCATTCAACCCCACTGGCGGGCTCGTCGTCGTTTCCACCCGCCTTGTAGGCGCGAGGAGACGGACCAGGCGGGGCGATTGCTTGGTCACTCGCGGAGCCCGCCGTGCCAGCCCAGACAAATTGCAGGGAGCTGTAGGGAAGTGGCATGGGCATCTTGCCCATGGACCACGGGCTGGAAGCCCGTGCCACCTCAGTGAGAAGACTTCCTGGCTTGCATCGCCGCCGCACGCGGTCTGAAGCTCGCAGAAATGATTGTATAGATAGTTGACTATTGCGCTTACAGCGTCCGGGGAAGGTTGCGTAGGCTCACAGGTCGAAGATACGTTTTGGGGTTTTTTGGTAGGTGTGTTCGAGGAAGTCGATTGCGGTGGGTTCGTCGATGATGCGGCGGGCGATAAGGTCTTCGAGCACGTTGGCGATTTCTTCGCGGGTTATCTGACCTTTTCCTACGACGTCTTCCGGGAAATTGCTGTCTGAACCCCAACAGAACTTTCCGTGCGGGACGATCTCGAGCCATTCGGCCAAGGCCGCGCGGAACCGGCCCCGCGTCATCCATGCGATCCACGTGAAATCGATGATGACGTTGGGGAACATGCGTGCGAGATAGGTCGTCTCGCCGACGTAGGGGTTGCCGCCGTGGAGCAAAACGAACGTGAGGTCTTTGTACCGTTTGTCGATGAGTAGATTGTGGACGTGCATCGGATTGGATTGACGGAGGTCGGCGTGGCCCCAGATCTGGAATCCGGTGTGGATCACAACGGGCAGTTCATTGCGAATACAAGCCGCTAGGGCGTGACGGAACGCGTAATGCTGGACGGCCGCGACGTCGGCCGCCGTCCCGAACAAGGCTTCCGGCGCGTCGGGTCGAAGAAACAACCCTGGATCGATTCCGTAGAGCATCTTACAGCCGATGGCGTTCACACGACTCTCTATCATGTTGGGCGTTTCCGTAAACGCCCCGAACGTATTCACCAGATCGCGCAGGTCGGGGATTTCTCCGGGATAATGGAGATGGGTATCAATGCGCGGACTGTCCAGCGCCAGGGCGCGGATTTCACGCGTCGTTTGCATGGCGTTTCCCCCATATTCTGAATCAGGGCCGCCTCGTTTGATCAGCCCACAATGAGGTCGTCCAGCGCGCGCTTCGGCACATGGTGGACGCCGTCGGCGTCGCGCCAATACTTGATGCCGCTTGCCTCGGTGACCTCGTCGAGCACGACGGTCTCGACGGGTTTCCCGAGCGCCACCACCAAAAGCACCTCATAGCGTTCCGGCGGCAAGTTCAGGACTTCGAGGAGCCGCGCCCGGTTTATGCTGCCGAACATGCAACCGCCGATGCCCTTTTCGGCCGCGCCCAGGAGCATTGTCTGGGCGGCAATACCGTAGTCGCAGCCGAATCCTTTCGACACCTCCTTGTCGCCCAGAATTACAATATACGCCGTCGGGCGTTCGCCGGGCGCGGGTCCCGGCCAGTCCTCGAGATAGCCAGCCCAGGCCAATTGCGCGAATACCTGGGCATTCTTGTCCGGCGTGTGGCTGAGGGCATACTTGAGCGGTTGGAGGTTCGCGGCCGACGGCGTCAACCGCGCCAAGTCGACCAGTTCCCGCAACGTGCCGGCATCAATCGATACGTCCTCGTCAAACCGGCGATAGCTTCTATTGCACAGTACCAGATCCCGCAACATATCGGTTCCTCCTGATAATACGGCCCACAAATGGGGGCGCACCCCGACAAATAGTACGCATCCGGTGGCCGCGCACGCAAGTCGGCATTGAAATTTTGCGGGCATGTGCGTTACTATAATTGGCAAAGGGGAATCCTTCCATAGGAGGCGTTCATGCTGCAAGGAGGAGAAGAGCGGCGGCGGTATCCGCGAAGTCGACGCCGGTTGCCCGTCGTGTCGGACGCTGGCGGACCCGGCGTCCTCAACCATGTCGACAACATCAGTGCGAACGGCGTATTGTGTCATACCGTCAAGCCGATCCCACTGATGACGAAGCTCAGTATTGCCCTCGAGATCCCCAAGCCCGTCAACCGTCGCATCGAGTGTGAAGGCATTGTCGTACGCTGTGACCCGCACGAGCAAGGCGATGACCATTTCAAGGTGGCCATACTCTACACCAAGATGACCGAAGAGGACCATCAGGCGATCAAGGAATTCGTCGAGCTCGACTTGGCCGAGGCGGACGCCACCGACACGGAAATGTGACGTTCGTGCCGAAGCCGCCGCGAGATGCGTTCCCTCAAAAACGTCTGATTTGCAGCCCGCAGACAGAAAGACCCTTTCGATGAATATTCTACTTTTTGGTGCGGAAGCCGGCGATATCGAGAAGTACGCGGCACGTTTCCGGGCGTTGAAGGTCGTCGAGTCCGACCCGGAGGTTGTGGTGTGCTACGGGGGCGACGGCACATTGTTGGCCGCCGAGTTGAAGTGGCCCGGCATACCCAAGGTGCCGATCCGGAACAGTCGACGCGGGCAGCGCTGCATTCCTCATCCGCCCGACCGCGTACTGGAACGGCTGGCGAAGAACGACTTGGTTCGTTGCGAGTATGCAAAGCTTGAATGCGCCCTGTGCCGCCCATCGGATGCAAGTTCGGTCTGTTGCCTCACCGCCATGAATGAGGTAAACGTGCACATGGGGCACATCAACGTGGCGGTCCGCTTCAACCTGTGGATCGACGACGAACCGTATGACGCGGGGAAAGAGATCGTCGGCGACGGGTTTGTCGTGTGCACCCCTTTCGGCAGCACGGCCTATTTCAACCAGATCACACGCGGCCTGTTCTACCGCGGCTTAGGCGTTGCCTTCAAATATACTGCCGAACACACGAACCACCTGGTTCTTCCCGAAGACGCGGTGATTCGCGCACGGATGACGCGCGGCCCCGCGGTCCTGGCCTATGACAATGCGCCCGAGTACCTCCAGGTGTCGGCCGGGGATGAGCTGATTATCCGAAGACACGACGCCCCGGCCGTGCTGCTGACGTGGCAAGCCATGAGCCACCCTTCAGACGAGTTCTAAAGGAAAAGGCGCGGCTGGATGAGCCGCGCCTTTTCATGCGTGGTCTTGTTCCTCGACTAAAACGCGATTGCGGCGAGGAAATAGACGAGGTCGGCGTCTTCGTCGTCGCGCCCCCCGATGAAGGTGAGCGCGTTGTTGTCGATAAACGCGCCGTCCTCAAGCCCTTCGCCTACAAAGAAGTGGGTCCAGCCGACCTCGAAATTCAAGTCTTCGGTATAGTCGTAGCTGACCGTAAGCGTCGCCTGCCAGCCCAGGTCGTCGTCGTCTTCGGTGGTCCAGAACGACAGGAAGGGCGCCACGGGCAACCGCCACCGGCCCACGGAGACATACACCGGCCAGTCAAAGGCCTCGACCACTTCCTGATACGTCAGGGCGAAAGATAGCTCGAGTTTTTCAGTCGGCGTGCGGGACGCTCCGGCCGACAGTCCCCAGAAATTGGTCAAGGCCGAACCGCACAGGAAACAGTCGACCTCGTGGTCCGAGAACAACCGGTTGAACGACACGCTCGCCTCGGGCCGATCGAACGGGTTCAACCACTCCCAGAAGCTAAGATCCCGGCGGTCTTCGCCTTCGTAGTATTGGGCGCCAAGGTACGCGCGCGGCTGCCACGCCGCGTCGAACGTGTAACCCACTTCGCAGTGCCCCGCCCAGTTGTCAAACGACGCGCCATCGTCGCCGAAAATCCGGCCCACCGGCACAAACAGCCAACCGACCGCGTCGGCCTCGCCGCACTGATACGCCCCCTCGACTTCCCAGTCCCACGCGCCCCGGGCACCCGCGCTGCGCAGCCCGACCGTGTGCAGTTCCGTCACGTCGTAGTCATCGAGCCCGAGCGCGTCCTCGAGCCATTCCTCGATTAGGCCCACGCGTGTGTTCTGGACGCTGACGGCGTCGCGAACGCACATCCAGTACGCGTCGAACTCGATATCCTCGATGGCGGTGCATGTCGCGTAGATGCCGTAGAAGTCGATGTCGCCGTCCTCCTCGATGGGCGACATTTCGGCCAGCTTGCTCCACCACGCGTCGACCGTATAGGCCGCGCCGCTGTAAGTCAGCCGCACGGCGTCGAACGACAGCCCGGTGAACGGGTCGGCGTCCGGATTCGCACCCACAAGCCAACCCGACCCAAACGCGATCTCTTGCCGGCCGACGCGCAACCGAACGGGCGCGCCGCACATTGCGTCGGCCTCGATGTAAGCCTGATACACCTCGACGTCGTCCACCGACGCCGCCCGCATATCCCCGCCGGTGACGTAGTTCGATCGGAAATCCTCGCCCCATACCGCGTCGATCGAGTCAAGTTCAATGAAGGCCGTTACGCGCTCGGCAAAATCCGCCTTGAAATTGAGCCGCGTCCGCTGTTCGACGAACGCCATTCCGTGGTCGTTGTCGTCGGCGCGAACGGCCGATACCGTGCCGCCCGGCCCGATAGGACGCAACGGCAACCAACTCGCCGGAATGCGGGCGGTCGGCGTGGACTCGAAAAACTCCGTGTAGTACGCCGCATAGACCTCGATCGACCCGCCGAGCTCGACGTTCTCCAATTCCGCGAAGGCGGGCGCCGAGAAGGCCAAAACCACCATCAATACTCCCACAAACGCTTTTCTCAACATCAGTCGCTTCCTCCTCCCTTTTCCGTCAGAACGACACTTTCGACGTAATATTTTTCAAATAATAGTAATACTTTATCGCTGGATTTTCAAGGACGTTGTTCTAACGAAAATTCATTGTCGGGGGAAGGCCGCGTCCCGTCGGACTTCCCCGGGACGCCCGCGTTTTGGGAGCCCTTTCTGCCGCTGACCACCGTTGTCCAGGCGCAAGGGTCTATCGCTCGGCAAAGGGCGGCCCGGCCGCGCCCCGACAGGGTCATGACCGCGTTTCCCTCTTGATCTCTGCTGCTAATAATGATACGCTGTAGCCAGCGGTCGAAGGGATTTGCCTTACCCTCCTCGCAAGCCATTTTCCTTTGAACGTCGCGCAGCGTGTCCAAACTCGGAGCGGGGAGTCGTTTCGCTCAGGCAACGCCAGGTGCTTGGGAAGGAGGAAGTTCTCTTGGCTACAGGTACAGTTAAGTTTTTCAATGACCAGAGAGGATATGGTTTCATACAGCCGGACGACGGCGAGGGGGACTTGTTTGTCCATCGTTCGAATATCCAAACGCGCGACCAGACTCTCCTCGATAATCAGCGCGTAGAATATGAGGCCGGCGAGGGGCGCAAGGGGCCGGAAGCAAAGAACGTGCGGCCGATCTGAATACCGTGTGGTTTTCGATATGACTCGGGCCGCGGGTCAGGCGGTTGTGGGTCACTCGGCGCGATCGTTTCGTCGCGGGGTGGCAGGCGTTGCCGTCCGGGCCGAGCTTATCGGCGACGTTCGGAGAACGTCCCCCGGCGGCACGGCACGCCGACCGCAGAACTTGACGGAAAGGTGTTCGTCTACGCGTTGACGCCGCGTATAACATCATGAAACATAATAGATGCAACCCGCCAATAGGCCGACAGAAATCCTTAGGCACGCGACGCGAGCAGGCGCTCTGCATCGCCGCCCTCGAATCGGGTGCATGCGACGGCATGACCGACAAGGAATGGGTTACGTTATGCGAGGAAGTCGCTACCGAGGATAAAGACGCCCCGCTTTTGCCGTTACGCGCACACATCGAGATGTCGTCGGACGAGAACCCTTGACGCCTATGAGTGGGCGTTTGAGCGGACACCATCGAATCCCGAAACTCCTTTTGTCGGCAAGTACGCCGTCGCAATGGGCGCCCATCCGCAGGTCCAGGCATTAGCCCGGGGAGCTCACAAGCCGTCCGCTGGAATCGCGTATCTTACGCCATCCTGAGACGTTGTCTTGCGCTTCGATCGCGACGGGTTCCAGCACGCTCTCGTCCGACGCGCCGCTACCAGAACTGGTGCTGACGCAATCCACGCGGTTCCATCACAACGCCGCTGAGCGGCCCGGGTTAGACGTTCGTCACACGGCGGTGCGGGTCGCGGCGCGAGGGCGGTTGTTCAATACGAAGCGCCTGATTCAACGTTCCGAAAACATCCTCTCTTGACTCGGCATCCATAATCTTGCCGGGGATATCGGTTTGAGTCATGACCCGCGCAATCGAGGCCAGGATCTGCACCTGTAACCCTTCTTCCTCTTGCGGGGTAAGAATGAGAAACACGAAATGCGTCGCCAAGCCGTCGCGGGCGTCCCAATCGATGCCCGTCTTCGAGCGGCCGAAGGCCACGAGCGGCGCCCCGAGTTGTTTGAGCCGGGCGTGCGGCACGGCTACGCCCTTCTCGATCCCCGTACCCATGATTTCTTCTCGCTCCCGCACCGCCTGTGCAAGCGTCTGTGCATCGAGCGCGCTGACCACCTGAGCAACCTTCCCGCACAGTTCCGGGATAACCTCCCAGCGGCTTTTGCCCGCCAAATCGAGGCAGATCGCGTCACGTACCAGCAACCCACCCACGTCGACTTCTTCCCGACGACGGATGGACCACGCCAAGAGCGGGCCCACCGCTATCGACGAGAAGAGCGCGGCAAACACGATGGCAACGAATACGCTTTCCGGGATCAGTCTCATTTCGAGGGCAAGAATGCCGACGATGATTTCCATGGCCCCCCCAGGCACAAAGATGATGCCAATCGAGATGGCGTCGGGTCTTGAAAATCGCGCCATGCGAGCGCCGATCCAGGCCCCAATGAACTTGCCCCCCATCGCCACGGCAGTAAACAGCAAAACCAGCCAGACGTCTATGCCCTGCAGAAAGTCGACCTTGATCCCGATAGTCGCGAAGAAGACCGGCACAAATATGGCATGAATCGTCTGCGAGATCATTTCGCGGGTTTGCTCAGAGATGGCCTTGGTGTTGCCGGCCATGATGCCGGCGATAAAGAAGCCCAGAACGGAATGGATGCCGATCCCATGGGTAATCGCGCCGCAAGACAGCCCGAGACACGCAATAAGCGTAAGCGTCGTTGCCGGCTGGGGCAACGCGGAACCCTTTAGCCTCGTCGTAAGAGCCCCGAACACTTTGCTGCCAACCGTCAGACACACCGCCCCAAAAAGGACAATCTCAGACAACACGAGCAGCAGTTGCCCCGGATTGAACGGTTGTTCCGCCTGTTGCTCGGCGCTGGCGGCCAGGGCAAGGACAATCGTAAACACCAGCCACCCAAAAAGATCGTTCACGGCGCATGAAGAAAGGGATACAAGGCCAACGTCGCTTTTGGTGATATCGAGATCATATATCACCCGCGCTACGACGGAAATGGCCGTTATCGAAGCCGCGGTGGCAAGAAAAAGCGTGAAACTCAGCCGAGTTGCCTGCGAACCCCAGAAGATCGCCGAAACAAAAGGAAACACCAACGCCCCGATCCCAAGAGGCACCAAAACCCCAACAATGCCAATCAAGAGGGCGGATTTCCCTTGTTTCCACACCGTCGAGATATCCACCTCGAAGCCGGTCGCCAGCAGCAAGAACAACACCCCGAACCAGGAAACGGTCTCGAGCATGGTCACCTGCGTGACATCCGGGGGGAAAATGGCCCGCTGAAAAGACGGCAAGATCCGGCCGAAAACTGTGGGGCCGAGCAGAATGCCCGCAAGGATCTCCCCTGCCAACGCAGGAATCCCCCGCCGCTGGCACAGGCCCCCGAGTATCTTGGCAAAAACCAGGAGAACGAGCACTTGAATAAGGAAGAGCAGCACGTGGTCTTCATTAAGATAATGCATCGCGGCCTCTCAAGTGCGCCCGGAAGCGGCAAAGCGCCGCGGTCGGAGCCGTACCCTTGGCGTTACGCGACTATGATAGCACATCTGCGGCCGCGACAAACCGTGTTCTGTACTTGCATGGCCGCGGTTCTCGAAACCGTGTGGCGGCGCCGCGACCTCGCCATGTCTCTTGTGCTATAATGCAGTCAAGGAAGGCCGCCCAACGTCGGCGGCCCGGCGGAACCGGTTTCTCTTTGGCCGGGAAGCGCATGTTGCCGCCTGGCGACGGAGCGCGTTTTCCGGCTTGCTGAAAGCGTCTCAAGACGCACACCGTAGTTGCGGCGCAGAATCCACATCAACGGGCCGAGGTGGTTCATGTCCGACCCTCACGTGGAGAGAGTGCGGGCGTATGGTCCGCGGCTTCGCTTCATCGAACGTACGGGGCAGATCTGTCTGACGGCATGGGTGACAGTGCTTGTTATACTGGGCATCCTATGGCCGGACCCCTATTCCCAGGCGTGGCAACTGGTCCTTGCGCAGATGGTGGGCGGCCGAGCGTTGAGCATCAGCGCGGGACTCAACGGCGGCTTCCCTCAGCTTTTCCTTTTCTTCCAGTGTGCGCTGCAGGATATCATCATTTTGCTGCTGCTCTATCCGTTGCTCGTCGCGGGCTACCGTCGAGCCGTCGAGATGCGTGTCGTCGGCCCCGCCATCGCCAACATCCGCGCCGCTGCCGAGCGAAGCAAGAGCAAGATCGAACCCTTCGGGGCAGCGGGTTTGGCGTTGTTCGTGTTCTTCCCGTTCTGGACCACCGGCCCGCTCGCGGGCGGCGTCGTGGGCTACCTTATCGGTCTGCGGACTTGGGTAACGTTTGCCTCGGTGATCCTCGGCAATTTCCTCGCGGTAGGCGCCTGGATTCTCTTGTTCGAGCGAATGCGCGCGTTCTCGCAAACCGTAGGCGATCGCGCCCCCTGGGCGATCCTCGCGGCCGTACTTGCCGCCGCCGTGCTTCTGCAGATCCGACGTTTGCGCAAGCGCCGCCATAACGGACTCGATGCAGACGGCCGGCCCCCCGCCGACGGATGAATCCCAAGTCCCGGCAACGACTTGCGCCCAATACGGGCCATGACGTTGCCAGATCCAGACCAGGCGATGGCCGCGAGACTTCCCGCGCCAATTGCGCGGGGCTTCCTCGAGGGTCCTATTGCACACGACTCTTGGCGGCCGGCATCGATTGGGCAAAATGGAATACAATTTGCTTTGGCGCCTTGTTGTTCCGCGGCGCGGTCGATCTGACCGCTTTCGGCTCTAGCACTTTGACAGGAACGAGAACATGGACGCCAGGAAAATGCGCCGCATAAGGCGGGCGCAGATACTGGAAACCGCGTCGCGGCACGGTGTCAGCGAGGTCCGCGTATTCGGCTCCGTAGTCTCCGGCCATGCACATGCCGACAGCGACATCGATTTTCTGGTGAAGGCCTCCGATTCGACGTCCCCTTGGTTTCCCGTGGGATTGATGCTCGAACTGGAGGAGCTTCTGGGCCGGAAGGTGGACGTCGTAACGGAAGACGCGTTGCATTGGTACATTCGCGAAAAAGTCCTGGCGCAGGCGGTGCCACTTTGAGAGACGACAGACGGTTAGTCTCTGGATATGACCTCGCCTCATCTCTTGGGCATCGCGATAATCTCGAGGACGTTAGACCTCAAGATGTCGGCATGCCCTCGCGTCTGGACAACGATGGCCGTGTCGGCGCCCGAGCTTGTGCCTCCGGCAGCCATGACCACGGCGCCATCTTCGACGAGGCCGGTATCGACGCACATGGACGCCGCCTGAAGCGCCACTTTGAACCCTTGGCTCACCACCCGCCACGCATTGACGATGTCCGGACGTTCCTCGTCGACCAACGGGACCCGCGGTTCGTCTGGAAGAAATTCAACGCCCAACTCAGCGCAGGCCGCCCGATGCTCGGGATTCAGGCCCGCATAGGCGGCCCAAAGATGTTTCTGAAACGGAACGGCAATAATGCGCCGCCCCGTGCCTTTGAAGGCCTGCGCCGCTTTGAGCGCGGTGTCGCCGGTCGTCGAAGTGACCACAATCGCTTCCGGGGCCGGGTCCATTGCCTCGGCGCGCTCTTTCATGGCGCTCAGCGCCGCCTGCGAGTGCTCGCGGCCCCCCTTCTCGAAGTACAGCGTCTTGGACGTATACATCGGTTCGCCTCCTATGGTTCCTGAGATTGTGCGCACGATATGTTCGGATTCGGAATCGCACACGCGAACACAAACGGTTCCGAAAACGGGTTTGCGAACCGGTGTTTCTCGTTTGGCGCGACGAAAACGCTGTAGCCAGCCGCCAGTTCATGTCTTTCGCCGCGTTCATCCACGACTACGCCTCTGCCGCCCTTGACCTGGACAAGGTGTTCGTAGTCGTGGGTATGGTATGGGGTTGTGCCCGCCGCCAGATACGGTGAAGAGCCTCATGACGATCTTGTTCGAGCCGTCGTCCGGGCCGATAAGTATGCGCATCGTCACATCGGCTGCCCCTTCCATCTCAACCGCGACGGCTTTCACCTCCGAGTCACATACGATTTTCATTGGCGTCTCCTCACGGCGCGCGGCTGGGCAAGCATGAGCCGTTTCCGCCCAACGCAACGATCGCTTGCTGCCCCGTTGCCGGCCGCCCTATCGCGCATCCGTCTCTCCGCAGGGCCATTCTTGCAGAATCGCCGTATGCGCAGCAACACCCGCTTGCGTGCGCGCTCGTGCACAGAGCAGCCCGGGTTTACTAATTGCAGGCCATGTCTTACCATTGCGTTATCGGTGGCTTTGGCCATACGGGAATGGGAGGAATTGAAATGCGAAGCCCGACATCGCTGGTACATGTTCTCGTGACGGCAACGATGCTGTCTTTCGCCGCGTCGGCTCAGGACGGTACCGCCGTGAGCGTTCGTTCCGGCAAGGTCGTGTGGCGATTTGACACGCACGCGGGACTGCACCTGCTGGGCATCGAATACACAGCCGGTGAGAACGCGCACACGCTCTTCCGCCATGAAACAGGACGGCCCCTGTTTGATTTGTCGGTAACGGGAACACTGCCGGTCGGCGCGGCCATGAACGCTTCCGGCGGGTATGATTGGGAAAAGGGGCCGGGACGAATCGATCCCGCCCTTTGGCGGGTGCTCCGCACGACGGTCTCGCGCTCCGAAGGCGGCGACACCGCGTTCTTCGAACTCGAGGCACCGTCCTCAGCCGGAGACCTGGCAGGGACGGTGCGCGTGAGCGGCGACGACTCCGGCGACGTGGCGTTCTCGTTCGCGGTAGCGAGTATGTCGCGCGAGCGGTATCTAAGAACCTCCTTGCGCGCCCCCATTCTCGAGGAAATGCACTTGGGCGACGACGTCTGGTACTTTTTCCCTCGCGGCCGCGGCATTCTGAGCGCCCACCCGTGCCGGCTCGCCTCGTTTTATGGACAGTACGTCTGGATGCAGTGCATGGGCAGTTACGGAGCGGATACGGGGCTGACACTGTCGTTAGTGCCGCTTGAGCGCCAAGCCCAACCCAAGCTCTACATCACCCAAAAGTCCGGTGCCAACCGTGTGGTCGACTTTTCATATAACGCGCCCCTCCATGAGGACTTACTCAACCGCTCGGGCGTCACCCAGGCAATCGTCTGGTACGACTGGGTCGCGGATATCGGCGAGAAGGCCTGTTACGGTCCAGTGGCGGTTCGGATTCGTAAAGACGGCGACTGGCGGGGCATCTACCGCCATTACCAGGAGTACCTGCGGACATGGTGGCGCCCAAAGACGAGGGAATGGGTGCGTCATGCCTATGTTCATTGCGCGGAGCACCCGTATTGCGCCGATTCCATTGAGGAGCATATCGGCTGGGTTCTACCATTTCACGATCAAGTCGAGTTTCATCTTGCCAAACCATTCAACCTGTCGCGCTACCTCGACTATTCGCTCGTCGGTTTGGATAATCCAGAAGGCATATACCGGATCGTCGAGGGATGGCGCAGCAAAGGGGTGCGCGCTTCCGTATATGTTCACGGCAAGGCCATAAGTCCGGAAGACGAGGCCGCCAAGGCGCACGCCTACGATTGGGGATTGGCGACGCCACCGGTCGGCGAAGCACGGGGCGGGCCGCCGGGAACCGGTTCGCCGCACGGACTCCATTGGATGAACCTGCACGTGCCTGAGTGGCGCGCCTGGCTGGGCACAGTGACCACGGATATTCTATCGACTGTCAGCGCGGACGGTATCCGGCTGGACTGCATCGGTTTTACAATGGCGGACGGCGGAAATGGGGCCAATCCGCGGGTGCAAACGCCGCCGACCCGACACCACAGCCAGGTGGCGCCGTCCGTCGCCACGGTTGCGCACGTGCGCGACGCGATGGACCTAGTCGCTCCGGATGCCACGTTGGGCACCGAGAATCTGGGCACGGACCTCATGATGAATCTGAGCGATTATGCCCTCTGCTACAACATTTGGGACGCGCTATGGGTGCCCAAGGAGGTGTACCCGTCACCCGTGTCGTATATCCGGTTCGTGTTCCCAGACTTCAAGTTTTTCGAGATCAACCCGGAGCCGCCCTACGACGGTTCGCCCTCGGCTCCGATGACGAACGTGGTGGGCGAGGGACGCCGGTGGCCGGAGGGAGAAGACATATACGTCGCGACCATCCATCAGATGATGTTCAACGGCGTCGGGATGCATGGTTGGTGCCGCGCCCCGCAGTATGTGCCGTTGATAGAAACGTTCCACCGCGTCATGCGGGAGAATACGGACTGCTTTGAAGGCGAGAACCCGTTGCCGGAGATCCCTACCTTGAACGTAGGGATATATGCGAACCGATTTGCCGCATCCACAGACCCGCAAGCGCCCCGAGTGATCACCCTTATGAATTGGACCCATGAACCGTTTGCCGGCCCGGCCATCGCACTCGATATGACGGATCAGGAGCGGGTGGTCGAGCTGATTGCCCTGCGAAACGTCCTGACCGGTAACGGCAGGGCGTCGCTCGACATTCAGCCGATGCGCGCGGCGGTGCTGCGGGTTGTGCCAGGGGCGATACGCGCCGTACGCCGCGACGAATCCATCTCCGTCCGCCTGCCTAAAGCGCGGCGCGCAGGCCAAAAGCTCGTCGCATACGCCGTTACACCCGACGGCGCTATCGACAATGCTGAGGTGACGATGCTCGACAGTGCCACGGCAACTGTCCGCGCCGTACGCCCTAACCGGCGCGTGGCCATTGAGTTGCTCCGGCTCGATTACGCCGATTCCGTCTCCGCCGTGTATGCAATTGAAGATGTCGTCATTGTCGAATAGGCCTTCCAAGAAGTACCGAAAAAAGGCCGCCCCTCGCGCCCGAATGGGCCGGCCCCGTCAGAGAAGAGGAGTCCGGGAACCAGAAGCCACATCCCGGCCATGGCGCCCGACGCCGTGCCAGCCGCAACCGATAGAGGCAATTCGGGTCCTGGCAGCGGGGCTCGCGTTCTGTTACAATTCAACGTAGTTGGTTAGGGAACGCTAGAGGAAAGCATATGCCCCTGTTCGAATACGTCTGTAAGGAGTGCGGTGAGCGGGCCGAGTTGCTGGTTCGCGGCGGCGATAGCCCGGTGTGCCCACAATGTGGTTCGGCTCAGCTTCTCAAGCAGGCCAGCGCGTTTGCGCCTTTGGCAGGCGCTGCGGCGACGAGCGGACCTGCACCGAGCTGCAACGCACCGTGTTGCCAGGCCGGCTCCTGTCCTTTTCAGTAGGCGGCCGTTACGCACGAAGTGGCGCTGCGTCCGCACAATTGCGCCGGGAGACCATCCTCATGGAGAACCCGCCGAAAAAGCCCGATCCGCCCAAGACCTTGTGGGCTCATTTCTGTACGGCGTGGCGACGCGCAAATGCCCGGCGGCCATTTAGTTTTTACTTGCTGATAGCGATCTTCATTGTCGCGCTGCTCGGCGTGCAGGTGGTGCGCGTCCGCGAGAATCCGAAGCAGTTCGCCTTGTTTCTTACCTTGATGTTCGTGTTCTTCTTTGCCGTAGTCTTTCGGGCCATTTTGGACTGCTTCGATATCTGGCGCCGACACTTTGCGGAATACGAGCGTACGTTTCGCGAAACGGTAGGCGAAGAGACCTTCGTGAAAAAGCTGGGCGAGCGCCTTGCGGAAAAGGAGAAGAAATAGCCCACCCGGCTTAAAACGCCGATAGCACGCGCACCGGGGCGCTTATCCGCATGGCTGATCCAATTCAGAAGATTCTCGTGCTTGTGCCGAACTGGCTCGGCGACGCGGCCATGTCCACGCCCGCCCTGAGGGCCCTCCACAAACGGTTCGCGGCGGCGCACATAACCGTGGCCGGGCGTGCCTCGGCCTGTGCGTTGTTGGCGGGTCTCCCTTGGCTTCACGGGTTCGTCGCGCTGCCGGCCAGGCCGAATCTGCTAAAACTCGTACAGTTGGGCCGCCGTCTGCGGCCGCACAGCCGCGATCTTGCCGTGGTTCTTCCGCATGGATTCCGCGCGGCGTTGTTGGCCAGGCTCAGCGGGGCAGCGCGGCGCCTAGGCTACGACCGCGACCGCCGCGCGCTGTTGCTGACCGATGCCGTCCCGCCGCATCGCGAGCACGGCGCGATCCGCCCCATATACATGGCCAAGGAATACCTCGACCTCGTGCGGCGTCTCGGGTGTGAAGACGACGGCGAAGGGCTCGAACTGCGAGCAGCCCCGGAGGCCGTGGCTGCGGCCCGCGCACATCTCGGCGACGGCGGCCCCGTTGTGGGGATCGCGGCCGGGGCCGCATTCGGCCCGAGCAAACGATGGCCTGCCGAATACTACGCTCGTCTGGCCGATATACTCGCCGAACGCGCGGGCGCCCGATGCGTGCTCTTGACAGGACCCGGCGAAGAGAACACGCGCGAGGCCGTTCAAGCCGCGGCGCGGACACGCCTCATCGAGTGCGACCGCGGACAACCGACCATCGACACGCTTAAGGCTGCCGTGTCTCAGTTGGACCTGCTCGTCGGCAACGACTCC
>DUZM01000025.1 GCA_013349485.1 Candidatus Hydrogenedentota bacterium
CGCACCCGCTCGCGCGCGTCGCGCAACAACGCTTCCGCAACGCTCGTATGCGGCAGCGGATCCGCAATTACGACGGCATCGGCCGGCCCGCACGGGGCCAAACCGGAGAAGCCGTCCGCGATCACGTCGGCTTCGGGGTGGGCCGAGCGAACCGCCTCGGCAACGCGCGCCGCAGCGCCACCCAATACGAGCAAACTCTTGGCGTTTTCCGGCACGCCTTCGGCCAACGCTGCTTCAAGCTCTGGATAGCGGGCCGAGTCGGCATCGCACGCTGGAATACCCTCGAATGTCTCCTGCGGTTGGTCACGCGGCCATTCTGCCCGATCCTTTGGCGTAGCCGCGATTGGTGAGACGCCTCGCTTCTCTTGATCGATCAGCGCTCCCAACACCTCCGGAAACAGAAGGTACTCGTCTGTCTCTCCCAGGTTGACGCCCCGACACCACAACGCGTCGTGGAATGCCCGATGTCTGTGCCAATTCTTCGTGAACCGCACCGCCTCGGCATCAACGGGATCTGTCGTGCGGTCTGCTGCGTCTTGGGAGGTATCGCAACCATGGCCCATAGGGTCTCGGTCTCCTTATGCTCGTGTAGCAGGAAGCCAACGCCATTTTAGGCATTCCACAATCGTTTGGCAATCGCCAGTTCATCCTATGCACGCCACAGCAGTTTTCGTGTATACTCGTGCGCGTCGGAGAGGCACTGTGCGCGTCGGGCATCGAGGGCGGGGATGCATCTCGGAGCGGATTAGGAGGAGACCATGGAACGAGGCGCCTGGAAAAGCAACTTCGGATTTGTGCTGGCGGCGGTCGGTTCCGCGATCGGGCTCGGGAACATCTGGCGGTTTAGTTACCTCTGCCACAAGAACGGCGGCGGTACGTTTCTTGTCCCTTACCTCATCGCGCTATTCACCGTCGGCATCCCCATCATGATTCTCGAGTTTGCCATTGGCCACAAAATGCGCGGCTCAGCCCCAAAGGCCATGCATAAGATCCACCCCGAATGGGAATGGCTGGGATGGTGGCCCGTCTTCTTCGTTATGTTCGGCATCAACTTGTATTACACCGTCGTAATCGCCTGGTGCGGCCTTTTCGCGCTTTTCTCGTTGGCGCCGTTGCTGCCGGCTGTCGACGCGTTGCCGTGGAGTGCGGGCAAGGACGGAACCGAAGGCTTTTTCATGCACGATTTTCTCGGCAGGCCGCGGCCGGCAGACCTCGGCCCAGGCGAAACGGCGGGGGTGTTTGACCTTGGCGGCGTGCAGTGGCCGATTCTGTTGATGACTGTTTTTGTGTGGGCGGTTCTGTGGGTAATCTGCGCACGTAGAGTGGAGAAAGGCGTTGAATTGGCCTGCAAAATCTTCATGCCGATACTCTTATTGCTAACGGCAATCTTGGTATTCTGGGGGCTTTTCCTCGACGGGGCTGTTGCCGGGATTATCGAATACCTTAGGCCCAAACCCGCACTACTGGGCGAGGCCCAGGTGTGGCGCGAAGCGTTCGGGCAGATCTTCTTTACCTTGTCGCTTGGCTTTGGGATTATGATCGCTTACGCAAGCTATCTGCCCAAGAAAGTCGACCTTGTAGGAAGCGCGTTCATCACGTCCATTGTCAACTGTGCCTACTCGATATTCGCGGGATTCGCCGTGTTTAGTGTGCTGGGCTATATGGCTCACGTGAAAGGGGCTGCGGTGGGCGATGTCGTCACGGGAGGCCCGGGCTTGTGTTTTGTCGTGTATCCGGAGGCCATTTCGCTGCTGCCCGGGTTCAATTCTCTTTTCGGTTTTTTGTTCTTTGTGACACTGTTTCTGGCCGGGGTTACGTCGGCTATCTCGATTGTCGAGGCGTTTGCCGTGGCCGCTATAGACAAGTTTGGATGGAAGCGGATCGGGGTTGTAACTGTGACGTGCGTCATCGGCTGTGCGGGCAGCATCATATTCACGACAAGCGCCGGCCTTCTGTTGCTGGATATCGTGGACCATTTTCTAAACAACTATGGCCTGGTTCTGGTGGGGTTGCTCGAATGCCTTTTGGTTGTCTGGTATTACAAGATCGACCACCTGCACTTTCATCTAACAGACGCGAATCAAGGTTCGTACTCGAAAGCCATGGACATTTGGTGGGAGTGGTCTGTGAAGTTTGCGGCCCCGGCCGTGTTGATTATCATTCTGGCGTGGAGCCTGATCGACGAGCTGTCGAAACCGTACGAGGGGTATCCCGTCAAAGCCCTTGTTATTGTCGGCATGGGTTGGGTGTTGGCGACCTTCCTTGTGAGCGGGGTGTTCAGCGTGTACACGAAACACCGGCCAGCCGAACTCCCGGACGAATAGCCGCAGTAAGCGTACGTGCGTCGGACGCGGGTTTCTCCCGCATTCCCTTTTGCGCCGGGCAATCGGATCGGCATAATTCAGACACGGTCGTTGTTGCTACCTTGAGGCGCATATAGTGAATGATGGCCGTTTTTGCTTTCCGGTGCGACAGGCGCCGGGTAGAAGGAGTGAAGGCAATGTTGCAACGCAGAGGAGTCGTATCAACGGGATTGGCCCTCGCCGTTCTCGCGGTGTGTGGCGCGACCTTCGCGGCAGAGAAGCCAACAGGAAACATTTACCCTTTAGACACGTGCCCCGTCTCTGGGGAAAAGCTCGGCTCGATGGGCGATCCGATCGTGTACGACCATGAAGGTCGCGAGATCCGGTTCTGTTGCGGGGGGTGTATAGGCACGTTTAAGAAAGAGCCGGGGGAATACCTCGACAAGATCGACAAGGCGATTGTCGAACAGCAACGGCCGCTCTATCCCTTGGATACATGCTTGGTGAGCGAGGAAAAGCTGGGCGCTATGGGCCAACCGATTGACAAGGTTTATGACAATCGGTTGGTGCGGTTCTGCTGCAAGGGATGTATTGCCCAATTCGAAAAGGCAACCACCCAATACTTGACCAAACTCGACGAAGCCGCCATCGAGAAGCAGAAGGATGCCTATCCGTTGGACACCTGCCTAGTAAGCGGGGCCAAGCTGGGCGCGATGGGAGACCCGGTTGATCGCGTCTACGGCGGCCGGCTCGTCCGGTTCTGCTGCCCGGGTTGTATTGAAAAGTTCGACAAGAACCCCGTACAGTATTTGGAGAAACTCGACAAGGCTGCGGCGGACGCCGAGGGTCCGTCGCTCGAGCGCGGTACCCCGGCTACCGGCGGATCGGTAACGAAGCAATCGGACAAATAAGCCCTTCGCGACCTGGGCTCGTCGCCTTGACGCTCGATGAGCCCAGGAAACCGACTTGCAGGTGGAGAGTATGGAGCAACGACAAGTCTACATGGACCACAACGCCACGACGCCGCTGCATCCGGCGGTAAAGGCGGCCTTGACGGACGCGATGGAGGCCTTTGGGAACCCATCGAGCCTGCACGCGCTCGGCCGCACGGCGCGCGAACAGGTCGAGGACGCACGTGAAAAGACGGCTTCGTTCCTTGGGGCGAGTCCCGACGAGATCGTGTTCGTGGGCAGCGGCTCGGAGGGGAACAACACGGTACTGTCCATTCTGGCCTGCGCGTCTCGGCACTGCACCCTTCGGCGGGATCGGGGCCCTGAGATTGTTACCACGACTATCGAGCATCCTTGCATTCTCGAGACGTCAAAATGTCTGGCCGATCGGGGCGTCGACGTCAAGTTCGTGGATGTGGATGCGTACGGCAAGGTGGATCTGGACCAGCTCAAGGACTGTGTGAATGAGCGCACGGCGGTCGTCTCGGTGATGATGGCCAATAACGAGATCGGGACTATTCAGGACATCAAGGCAATTGCCGAGATTGTGCATGGGCGGGGCGCGGTGTTTCATACGGATGCCGTGCAGGCCGTCGGGAAAATCCCGGTAAACGTGCGCGAACTGGGCGTGGACTTCCTGACGCTGTCCGCCCACAAGATATACGGCCCAAAAGGAATTGGGGCTCTATACATCAGAAAGCAAGTGCCGTTTTGTCCTTTGATTCTTGGAGGCCATCAGGAAAAGGGCCGGCGCGCCGGCACGGAGAATACGCTCGGCATTGTCGGACTCGGCAAGGCCATCGAGATGCGCGCGGCCGAGATGGACGACGAGGCGAAACGCCTGCTTGAACTCAAGGCGGCCCTTCGCAAGGGCATCGAGGAGCGCATTCCGGACGTACAGTTCAACGGACACCCCACGGACTGCCTCCCGGGAACGCTGAATGTGTCCTTCGACGGCGCCGAGGGCGAGGCCATATTGCTGTATCTGGATCTCGAGGGCATCGCCGTATCGACGGGTTCGGCGTGCGCGTCGGGCTCACTCGATCCGTCGCACGTGCTGCTTGCTACGGGCATGCCGGCCGAACAGGCCCACGGGTCCGTGCGCATCAGCATGGGGCGGGAAAACACGGAAGAGGATGTCGCGTACGTTGTGGAGCAGTTGCCGGACGTCATTGCGAGGATCAGAGACATGTCCACCGCATACAAGAGGGACGCACAATGACGACTCGGGGCGGCTGGGTATATTCAGAGACTGTCAAGGATCACTTCATGCATCCCCGGAACGTCTTGAAGGACGGCGAGGTCTACGAGGAGGACGGGAAGGGCGACGTGGGCAACGTCAAATGCGGCGACCAGATGATCGTCGTCATCAAGGTCGATAAGGAAAAGGGGATTATTACCGATTGCAAGTGGCAAACGTACGGATGCGCCAGCGCCATTGCGAGCACGTCGATCCTATCCGAAATGGTCAAAGGCATGCCGCTGGGTCAAGCGTTTAATCTCTCTCCGAAGGACATCGCGCGCGAGCTGGGTAGTTTGCCCGAGCACAAGATCCATTGCTCGGTGTTAGGTGACAAAGCCCTGCGCGCGGCCATCAACGACTACTACAAGCGCAACGGCATGGAAGACAAGCTCGTCATCGAGGACGCCCGGCTCGTGTGCCAATGCATGAATGTCACCGACCACGAAATCGAGGAGGCCGTGCTCGAAGGCGCCCGGACGTTTTACGAACTCCAGGAGATCACCAAAATAGGCACCGTGTGCGGCCAGTGTGAACCGGAAGCAACGCGCCTCCTTAACGAGTACGTCAAGAAGCACTTCGCGGAAACCGGTGCCGCCACCCGGTGAGCCTTGCCGTCTGGCCGCCTGACTCACCTAAAGCACTTTAGACCATTCTATGGCCACAGCTGCGCAGTGACGACAAGGCTGAGAAGGAACAGAACCGCGGGCATAGTGACGCGATGACGAGGTTGTGTGAGGTAGGCAGCCGACGCCGCAACAAGCAGATGGGGCTACAGAATTGTCTAAACTGCCCTAAGCCTTCGCTTTGCGCGCCGCATCCAGCGCGACGTTTTCAAACTGAAGTCGGCTTCGAGGCCAACCATCTCCCGACCGCGCGCAGCACGTCGAGTTTCATCTCGAGGTTTTGACGACGCACGGGAACCATATCCACCACGTCGAACCCGCACGTGGCAAGGATTTGTTCAAGGTGGGCCGCACACTTCGGGGCGCCGCCGCCGCCCCCGCCGGCAACACACACGCCGACGGCTGGCTTGCCTTCGATCCTGTCAATCCGAGCGCCGTGCACGCATATCCGGCGGAGTCTGTCCAAGAACGCCCGAAGACTCTCGCTCAAATCGCTGAAATAGACGGGATTGGCGAACACAACGACATCGGCCTGCCGCACCTTGTCCACGAGCGCCGCAAATCCGTCCTCGATTACGCAATGGACGCCTTCGCGACACAGTCCCCAACCGTCGTCGTCGCACTGACGGCACCGCTCGATACGCGATGCAGGCAAAAAGACGGTTTCCGTCCCCCATCCCCCCGCGCTGGCGCCTTCGGCGATTGCATTCGCGGCCCGGGCCGTTTGCCCCTCGGGATTTCGGCTGCCACTGATGATGAGTAGATTCATTGACCTCCTCCTTGAACTCGGTTGCGACTACTTTATCGCCTGCGACAGCGCGGCCGCAACCAAGAGGCGGCCAGCGCGCGAGGAATTCGGCCTTTTAGTTGCCTCCATACTTTGGTATACTCTTCTGAAGTGCGGAGAAGTGGGCAGGATAGGGAGCAACGGGGCTATTGCCCTGTCGAATGCGGACAAGGCGCGATGGACACGAGGCGGGAACGCGCCCGTGCGCCTCTCCCCGACATACAACGGGGGGCCGCGGGGCGGAAACCCAAAGACTGGCGTTGTTACAGCATCACTGAAGGTTTGGCTGCGGGGGTCATCTGCCTTCTTGAAGATCGGCAGGGCCATCTTTGGATAGGAACCGAAGCGGGCCCTTGCCGGTACGACGGCGCCAGAATTGCTTCCTTCTCAGGGGACGACGGCGCCCCGACACGAACCGTCCGCGCAATCTTGCAAGACCGCCGCGGACGCATCTGGTTCGGGACCTGGGCCGGCGTCGGCTGTTACCGCGGCGGGTGCTTCATCGGCGGGCCGGGCGCAGACGCGCTGCAAGGACTGCACGTCGAGGCCATGGAGGAAGACGCGGCCGGCGCCATGTGGTTCGGAACATGGTACGATGGTTTATGTCGGCTCAAGGACGGCCGCATTGCCTGGTTCACACAGGCCGAGGGGCTCGCCCATAACGCCGTTCGCGCCTTGTTCTGCGATCGGGACGGGCGAATATGGGCCGGGACAGCCGGCGGCGGCGTCTCTTGTCTTGAGGACGGGCGCGTAGTCGCCACATACGGCACGGCGGACGGGCTCGCCGACAGCCACGTCCTGGCAATCGCGCAGGACCAGGAGGGGCGCCTCTGGTTTGGCACATGGCGCGGCGGCGCGTCATGTTTCAACGGCCAAGAGTTCATCACATATGCCAAGGCCGACGGACTCTGCGACAACACCGTAAACGCCCTTTGTGTCGACCGCCAGGGATGTCTCTGGTTCGGCACCTGGGGGGGCGGCGTGTCGTGCCTGACGGCGGACGGCTTCCTCACCTTCACCGTACAAGACGGCCTGCTGGACAACCGCGTCAACAAAATCATCGAGTACGATGAAGGCCTCATCTGTCTTGCCCACAGCCAATCCGGCGTAACCGTCATCGATCGGGGCACGCTGCAAGTATTATCCGACGTGCCGGTTACGACCGGCCCGTTCCAGGACGCGTCCGGTTCCCTTTGGTTTACGAGTGAATACGAGCTATGTTGCCTTGCCGACGGCGAACTCCGGCGCCGCACGTTTCCAGATCACGTCATGACGGCCATGATGGATAGCCGCTGCCGCATATGGGCCGCTACATTCGGCAGCGGGATCTTCCGATATGACTCGGCGGACGCCGTGTGGCGCGACGAATGCGCGCGGTTCACGACGCAAGACGGCCTGCCCACCAACGAGGTCACGGCCTTACTCGAGACCCGAGACGGGTCGATTTGGGCGGCCGCGGGCTATGAAGCCCATTTATGCCGCTTAATGGACGGACGTTTCGAGGCGACGCCCACGCGTCTCTACTATATCCTTCGCATGTTCGAAGACAGCCGCGGCCGGATCTGGCTTGGGAGCTGGGAAAAGGGCGGGCTCTGCTGTTGCGAGCGAGGCGAACTCACGTATTACACGGAGCGCGACGGATTGCCGTGCAGTTGGATCAAGTCCCTCGTGGAAGACGACCACAGACACATCTGGATAGGAACGCGGCAAGGACTGTGCCGCTATGACGGCGAGCGATTCGTTTCCTACGGCCAAGAACGCGGTTTGCCTTCAGCCCTGCACCAGCAGTCCGCCAAGGACGCTTCAGGGAACTTGTGGTTCGGAACGATGAGCGTGGGCATTCAGCGCCATGACGGACGGTATTTTCAGTGCTTGACGACGGACGACGCCCTTCCGAGCAACTCCGTTTCCGGTTTTCTCCCGGAACCGAGCGGGGCAATGGTCATCGGTACGAGTCGTGGCATGGTGCGGTATCATCCAACGGCCACGGCGCCGAGGCGAACGGAAATCCGGGAAGTGTTGGCCGACCAACCGTATCCTGCGCCAAAGGAAATCGCACTGACCACAACGCAGGCGCGCATGGTTACAATATCGTATCAAGGAGTGAGCCTGGCCACGCGCCGAATGCGCTACCGCTACATCCTCGAGGGTTATGACGCCGAATGGCGCGAGACGTGGGATAGTTCGGCGACCTACCAAGACTTGCCGGCAGGCGAATACGTGTTCACAGCTATCGCCATTACCCGCGACTTGACGCCTTCGGATGAGCCCGCCGTGCTGACCCTGACAATTGTCCCCGATCCCGTCGAAGAGCGGTTGGCCATGCAAGCGGCCAAAATCGATCTCATGTCTGAGGAGATCGAACGACATCGGCGCGTGTACGAGCAGAACCGCGCTTTATTGCGGTTGGCGACAGGCAAGGCCGCCGCCAGCGGCGACCTGAAGGCAGCCCTCGAGGAAATCACCGAGGTCGCGGCCTGCACCCTCGAGGCCGCGCACGTAAGCGTGTGGACTGTCGGCGCCGACGCGGCAACGCCAAGCTGCGCCAGCCAGTTCGACCGGCTCAGCGGACGACACACAACGGGGGACGAATGGACCGTTTCCGATTATCAGGCCCTTGCAAACGCTCTCGCGAAACACCGCGTCGCTACGGCGGCTGAAGCGTACACGGACACGCAGTCCGGGCCGTTGCGCGCCGATAATCGAGAACCCCCGAAAGTCGGGAATATCTTGTTCGCCACGCTCCGGTTTCGCGGCGAGACGGCGGGCGCCGTCGCCTTCACACCTGTCCCAGCCCACCGCGAATGGACGGTCGAGGAAAGAAATTTCGCCGGGTCTATCGCCGATTTCGTTTCGCTGGCCTTCGAGGAATCCGATTACAGGGCGGCCATGGAAGCGCTCCGTCTGAGCCGGGAGAGCGACCAGCAACTGCAACAAAAACTGCTCGAGTTGCACAAATTGGGCAACGAACTCTCGAAATCGAAGGGTGTTGACGACTTGTGCCGCACCGCCGTCGAGCTGGGCCGGAGCCGATTGGGTCTTGACCAACTCGGGATATGGTTCTTCTCGGACGAGCCGTATGTGCTCGAGGGATCGTTTGGCACGGACAATGACGGCAATATCCGCGACGAACGCGGCATGCGCGTCGCGGTCACCAAGGACTGGCTCGACGACATGATCGCCGTAAGCCAAACGACGTCCCGCCCGCGTGCCGACATACTGCGCACGCCGAACGGCGAGATCGTCGAGAACGGCGAATGTGCCACGGCCTTGCTCTGGGCCGGCGAAGACGTGATCGGCACCGTGTCGATCAGCAACCTCATCCATCGCCGTCCCATATCCGAAGAGGAATGTCAACTGTTGCGGCTGTTCGCGTCGACCGTTGGCCACCTTTGTTGGCAGAAACGTACCGAAGACGCGCTTCGGCGAGGCGGGGAAGCCGAGCGTCGTTTCAAAGAGAAGTTGCTCGTCTTGCACGAGGTCAGCAACGAACTCTCAAAAACGGAATCATTCGACGACTTGTGCCGTCAGGCAGTCGAAATGGGACTGGCTCGGCTCGGCTTCGAGCGTTTGGGCGTGTGGTTCACGGACGCCGGCCGCTTCATGGGCTCGTTCGGAACCGACCTCGACGGCCGCGTCATGGATGAACGGGGAACATCCTACTGGATCGAGGACGGGCAACTTACCGATGGGCACACCCGGCAGCCGCATCCCAACCTCGACTGGGTAGTCAAGAACGTCTTCGCCAAGCCCGATGCCGCCAGGCCGGCAGACAAATCGCGGCGTTTCGGCTACTACCGGAGCGAAAGCGAGGACGGCGTCGCCGCCATTGCGGCGCTTTGGGACGGGGAAGAGTCGATAGGGGTGGTGCTCGCAGACAATCTGCTCGAGCACAAATTCATTGACGACCAACAATGCGAATTGCTTGCGTTGTATGCCTCCGTTTTGGGACACCTCTGCTCGCGCAAACGCGCCGAGGACGCGTTGCGCGGTAGCCGCGCGATGGAACGCCGGTTTCGCGAGCAGCTCGAGGTCCTCCTCGAGGTGACGAACCAACTCTCGAAAGTGGAATCGTTGGACGACCTGTGCCGGCGCGCCGTCGAGCTTGGCCGAGACTGCCTCGGCTTTGACCGCCTCGGGATATGGCTCAAGTCCGACAAACCCAATACGTTTGAAGGAACGTTCGGCACCGATGAAGAAGGCAACCTGCGCGACGAACGCGGGATGTATCACAGCGACAAGAACTGGACGGTTGCGGTGAAACCCGGGGAAGCGCCGCAACCCGTGAGGGTAACCGGCGTTGCCTTTCATGATGAGAAAGGAAACGTCATCGGCGAAGGCGACGGCGCCCTCGGCTGGCTTTGGGACGGCCAAAACGTCATCGGGCTTATCAGTACCGACAATCTCCTGCAAAAAAGGCCTGTCACGGAACAGCAGTGCGCCGTTCTGGGCCTGTTTGCGTCATCTTTGGCCCATCTATGTTCCCGGAAACGCGCCGAGCAAGAACGACGCAAAATGGAAGCCCAAATGCAGCACGCTCAGAAGTTGGAAAGCCTCGGACTCCTTGCCGGCGGCATTGCGCATGACTTCAACAACCTTCTCGTGGGGATTTTGGGGAATGCAGACTTGGCTTTGGGCGATCTGCCGCCCGGATCGCCCGCCCGCCCGCGCGTCGAGCAAGTCCAGAACGCAGCCCTGCGCGCCGCCGAACTCACCAACCAGATGCTGGCGTATTCCGGAAAAGGGCAGTTTGTGCTCGATGCGGTGGACCTAAGCGAACTGGCTCGCGAAATGATCCAGTTGCTGCGAATAT
Organism: Candidatus Hydrogenedentota bacterium; assembly: GCA_013349485.1. GTDB lineage: Bacteria > Hydrogenedentota > Hydrogenedentia > Hydrogenedentales > SLHB01 > DUZN01. The sequence continues at coordinate 10,720 of DUZM01000025.1, forward strand.
CGATCTCAAAGAAGATCGTTCTCAATCTCGAGTTCGCTTCCGACTTGCCCGCCATAGAAGCGGATCCCGCGCAAGTACGACAGGTCATTATGAACCTCGTTACCAATGCCGCAGAAGCCATCGGCAATCTCGAAGGCGTCATTTCGATCCGAACCGCCCGTTTCAATGCAGACCGCGCCTATCTCGATTCGGCTTTTGGCCCCGAAGACATGCCCGAGGGCGCGTACGTGTGCTTGGAGGTCACCGATACGGGGTCCGGCATGGACGCGGCTACGATAGGGCGAATCTTTGACCCGTTTTATACAACGAAATTCACCGGAAGGGGCCTGGGCCTGGCGGCCGTTCTTGGGATCGTGCGCGCGCACCACGGGACCCTGAAAATCGACAGTTCGCCGGGGCAAGGCACGTCGTTCACGGTGCTTTTCCCATGTGCGAAAACCGCGCCCGCGTCAAGCATGGCACCACCCGAGCGCCTAGACCTTCCCGTCGGCGGCACCATTCTCCTGGTCGACGACGAGGACGCAGTTCTTCGCGTAGCGCAGACGGCCCTAACGCAATCCGGTTTCTCGGTATTGGTTGCGCACGATGGCCAAGAAGCGCTCGACGTGTTTCAAAGCCGCGCCGACGAGATAACCGCCGTGGTGTTGGACGTGACGATGCCGCGAATGGACGGGGAAGAGACGTTTCGCGCGTTGCGTCTTATCCGGCCCGACGTCCGCGTGTTGATGTCCAGCGGCTACTCGGAGCAGCACGCTATGGCGCATTTCACAGGAGAGCGCCTGATGGGGTTTATTCAAAAGCCTTACCTTTCCAAGGCGTTGGTCGAGAAACTGCGCCAGGTGCTTCAGTGATTGCGAGGCCAAAACGGTGAAGCGTATCGAGAAGGCCTCGAGCACAAACACACCGCGGACGATCGCCCTTCACGACACGTGTTTCAAACCGCAGGGCGTAGCCGCCTTAATGGCTTCGCCCGTTTGGCTCTATGGGCGCCCGCGTGGACTCGTGGCTTCTGAACATATGGAGAGCGCCCGCGCGTAAACCATCGAGGAAAGGAACTCCGCGGCATCCATCGCCGATCTTGTCTCTTTGACCGTGGAGGAATCCGAGTATCGCGAGGCGGCCGAGTACTCAGAATCCGGGCTGGCTCAGCACCGCGCCAGGAACGCGGCACTCGTGCGTGCGCACTCGATCGAGTCCGCGTCGCCCCAGGTATCCTGTTCGACGATGAACCATCTCGCGCCCGCGGCCTCGGCCGCTTCGAGAACGGCCGGCCAATCCATACAGCCTTCGCCGACGGGTACAAATTCATGGCCGTCCGGAATTTCGACATAATCCTTTACGTGCACCGTCGGACAGCGGCCGGCGTATTGCCCGAGCAGCGCCACGGGATCGGCCCCGCCGATCTGTACCCAGGCCGTGTCGATTTGGGTGGCGAGGTTCTCCGGCCGAGCCTGTTCGAACACAATATCGAATACCCGCTTCCCGTCAAGCTCGGCCATTTCCATGTCGTGGTTGTGGTAGCACAAGGTAAGCCCCGCCGCCCGCATCCTGGCGCCCGCCGTGTCGAGCGCCTGGGCGTTCTCGACCCAGTCGCCGCTCATGCACGGCACAACGACATAATCCACCCCGAGCGTCTTTGCGGCCGAGATCGCCCCGTTCGGATTCCCGGTGACTTCCTCGATCATAACGTGCATGCTAACCGGACGCAGGCGCGCGTCATCGCACAGTCGCTTGTATTCGGTTGCGTCCAGGCCGCACAGACCGGCCACCTCGACGGCGTCGTAGCCGATGTCTTTGACGCGTTTCAGCGTGCCGGCAACGTCCGTTTCCATATGGTCGCGGACGCTGTAAAGCTGAAGTGCCGTCGGCAGTGATCCCATGTCGTTCTCCTTCCCAATGGTTAAAGGCCATTGCGCCCTGTTCTTTCCTGTGATTCTGCGCGGGCCGAGTTCAGGCGTCGGGGTGCCTTCCTTCCAAACAGTACTTCTCCATTGCCTCGCACAAAGCCTCGATGTTCTCAAGCGGGACGCCCGCGTCGTACACCGCGGCGATCAACATGAGGCCGCCCTCGGGGGCGTCGAGCCGCTCGACGGCCTCCCGCACGTGGCTATGAATGTCCTCGGGCGTGCAAAACGCGAACATCTGTCGATCCAAATCGAGATCGACGCACATCTTGCCTTTGTAGGCCTGCTCGATCCCGTCGAGCGTGTTCGCGCGGATTTGCGGGTCGTGTATGGACACGCCGCACTCGATTAAGTCGTCCACGATATCAAGCAGCCGGCCGTCGGAAGACAAGAGCACGTGGGCGCCGGCCTCGCGACAGGTCGTGAAGAGCGTCTTGAACATGGGTTTGATATACTTGCGGAACTTCTCCGGGCTGATCATGAGCGCGTTTTGCGTGCCGATGTCGGTGTGAAACGCCACACAATCCACGCCCGCATCGAGCCAGAGCCTTGCGTTCTCGAGTTCGTGTTCGAGCAGCAGGTCGATGAGTTTGGGCAGGTGCGGATCGTCCGTGGCAATGTCCATCATCAGATTCTCATAGCCTCTGAGGAAATACAGACGGTCAAACAGGCGCTCGCCCTCGCCCAACGCCAGCATGCCCTTGGCTTTCTGTTCGGCAACAGTCTTCCGAATCTTGTCCCAATCGCGTTCGTCTCGCTCGGAGAACTTCTTCGGATCCGGTGGTTTATACGAGTCCAAGGCGCGCCAGTCTTCCAGGGGATGCTCGACCACGACGCCCTCGATCCCGCTGATAGTCCCGTACCAAACGCAGTCCCAGTTGTCGCGGCGACGTTCGCCGGCGCGGTAGAACGGCGGAAAATCGTCAAAATCCGTGCTGCCTTTCCGATAGCCTTTAAAGATCAACGGGTGCCGCAGCACGACCTCCTCGAGGTTTTCCCGGAGCGTATGCCACGTCAACGGCGATAGGGCGACGCCGCAGGGGATCCATTGCGGACTGCGGAACTCAATTGCCCGCAACCAGTTCTCTCTATCGTTCATCTGATTCCCTTCCCGCTTCTCGCTTCTCAGGCAAACGCCACAGGAGCCGATACAATACGTCAATCGGGCCGGGTCGCGCAATCCTGCACTCCGCCCCGATCGATGCGGGAGTTGGACTACGTGTCAAGTCGATATTCTCCGTACCGGCGGCCCGCGCGCACCATGGCCCCGCAGTTCCGCGGTTTGGGGTATGAATGGATGCTCTTGCTCGGGGACAGGATGAACCCGCCGCCCGGGCCGCGTCGGCTATACACTGCTTAACCGTCGCCTCGACCTCGGGTTCCAAGCCGCAGCCCAACAATTCGCCGCCTGCGACCGGTGGCGACTTGCAATGACGGTGCAATCCGAATATCAATAAGGCCTGGTTAGCACATGAGGCAGCATGCAGGGGCTATTGCTGCTCCTTGCGTCGATCGAGATCGACAGCATACCAGTCGCATGTTGGGTCCACGATCGAAATGTCGCCGCACTCGTACAGACTGTAGGTATAGAGGGGAATTATCCCCGCGGAAGCCCTGCGCAAGGCCACGTTGGCCAGGGCGATCTGTCGGAGGACCATGGACATGACCTGGCTTCCGTAGTCGACGGGCACCCTGTGCGTGCCGCCCTCAGCGACTCGAAGTGGACGCATTCCACTCGGCGCGACATCGGGCTGGCCCGAGCGCCATGGTTCTAACAGCGATACATTGCGGGCGAGGGACCCGTCAGGGTCGTATAGCGCGGTGCAACCGGCCGGCGTCGGCCGAGCCCGAGCTCGGTCAGAGAAAAACAGCCGCGCCGGAACGGAGCCCCGAAAACTCGGCATAATGGGCCCTTCGGACCGCTGCTGCAACTCCCTCGCCAGCCAGTTCTCCACTCCCGGCGCTCGAGACACGTAGTGCCCATTCAGTGGCTTCAGATAGCGCTGGACTTCTGGATGATCCACCGGGACCATCTGGTAGTGGTGTGCAACGATCGGCTCGCCGGCCTCGATGGCGACGCCGGCAAGCGTTTGCTCCGAGGGCAACTTCGCCCCATAGCGTTCGGCCATCTCCCTTGAGTAATCGGTGACTCTCCCTCGGTTTTCCTCCGCCGACCACGATCGGTGGGCGTACCATATCCAGCCCTTCTTTTCCTTGGGGATCGACTGAAGCCACGCGAGATGTTTCCGCAGGGGCTGGAGGTATCGCTCATTCCCGGTGACGTCATAGAGCATTAGCAGCACCTCGGCGCCATCTGTCCCGAAGTACAGCCCCACAGCAGGCGGCTCCATGGGGCGTGCCCACGCCGGATTGCCCTGCAGGTCATACTGGTCTGCCCATCCCGGCGTTGGGTCCTCGAGCTGTGCCGAAATGAGCCACTCGCCGGCTTTGCATATAGCGTCGAGGTACCGTCGGTCCCCGGTCATGTGGTACAGGACCAGGCAGTCGCCAACACAGGCGTTAAGGGCCCAGTCGTTGAGTGTGGGGCCCTTCATATAACCCTCGCGCGGGTCGCCGCCAGCGCCACTCACCGCGGCAAATGGCCACCATCCGGATGGGTCTTGGGCATAGAGGATGACTTCCCCGCCCTTCATCGCGGCGCGCTTGTACTTCTCGTCGCCCGTCAGGTAATAGACCGCCGCCAGGTGCCTCACGCAATTGCTCTGGACGTACTCCTCGAAGCGGACCAATCCCCCTGGTTCAGCCGTTGTGAAGCTGCCATCGGGCTGCAGGGAGTAAAAGCCTGCCCACCCCCCCTGGGGGTGCTGCGCCTTGACAAAGAAGTCTGCCAACCTGACCGCCGCACGCAAGTAGCGCTCATCACGCCATATCCGGTACCCCCAGAGAAAATCCTTGCCTAGACTTTGGCATAGGTCATCGTTCCTCACCTCCCTTGCCGATGATACGACCTCCCCCGTGCCCGGTTCGACCGTGACATTCCTCGGCAAAGCCCCGCTAGGCGACTGGATCTTCACCATGAAGTCCAACCATGCCTTCGCCAGCTCCTCGATTTCTCTCAAGCGCTCCGTGTCGATCGACTGTTGCACGGCTTCAGCGTCGGCACAACCCGGCGCATCCTGTCCGATGCAGACCTCCGACACCAGCAAGAGACACGCCATCGACGCCTGAAACCAGAAACATTTCATTTTGTGCTCCTCGAACCGGCATTTCCTATATGAGCCATCCTGTGGCCGCCGCACGTTCCTTGTCGGCCATCGTAGCCGTTCTTGCTGATGCCGTCAATGCCAGTAATGCCCTTATGACCGCCCTTTGAGGTCGTTTGAGGTCAAATAACAGCCATCGAAAGCGACCCTCAGTACTGTTCACGCCACTTTGGACGCACCGCGCCACGCGGTTCTGAGCTACTCGCTTTCTTACGAACACCCCCGTGGTCATGTCGGCGCTGTAGCCCTGACGTTCGCGCAACAGTGCCCGCTCAAGGTCTCCGAACTGCTTGAAGCAGAACAGCGGGTAACAACAGGTGCAGCCAAAGTGGTCGCTCTACGCCGTGCCCTTGAGAATCCCCTGTATCCAGAGGGTCAAACGCTCCCTGCCGGTCTCAAGATGACCTCTCTGTATGGGAAATCCGGACTAAGATGTATAATGACTTCCTCTCAAGGGTCCGACGGCTAAGAACGACAACGCTCCGCGGACGTGGATATGTACGCAATCCTTATCCGCTTTTACGAGGAACTGAATGATTTCCTTCCTGAGGAAATGCGGAAACGAGACGTCGAATGGAACTTCGAGAACAGACGTTCGGTTAAAGACCTCATCGAATCGTTCGGCGTGCCGCACACGGAAGTCGACCTCATCCTGGTAAACGGTGTCTCGGTAGACTTTTCCTATCTCGTCCAAGACGGCGATCGGATCAGTGTGTATCCGGTTTTTGAGACGTTCGCCATCGCGGACGCGACCCGGCTTCGTCCGGAACCGTTGCGTGACCCGCGGTTCGTTTGCGACGTGCACCTCGGGAAGCTTGCACGGCGACTACGCCTGCTGGGTTTCGATGTCTTATTGGCGGAAGAACTGGATGACGGCGAACTCGTCGACCTGGCGGAAATGGCGAAACGGATTCTGCTCACTCGCGACCGCGGCCTCCTCATGCGGAAGCGACTTACACGAGGGATCCTCATTCGACATACAGAAGCGGCAGAACAAGCCGAGGAGATCCTTGATCGACTCGACCTCAGGAAGACATGCGCGCCGTTCACGCGTTGCACCGCGTGCAACGGCCTCTTGCAGACAGTCAACAAAGGAGAAGACGGCTTTGCTGAAATCCGGGACAAGATCCCCGAGAAGGTGCTCGGATGGCGCCAAGAATACAGCGTGTGCACATCGTGTGGGAAGGTCTATTGGAAAGGCAGCCACTACGAAAAGCTCGCCGAGATGGTCGAGCGGTTCGTTGCGGGCGGAGGCCGCTCACTATCCGACTCCGCAACAAGGAATGTCACATGAACTGCGCCAAGTTGCTCACGAAATCCGGCTGGTTGTCCTCAGCACGGGGTGAAGAGCGAAGCGGTGTCCGTCGAACTGAACGTTGGGCGCGGATGCCCGCCCGCTTACACGGATGCTTTTGCTGGGGCGCCGGCTGCGTGCTACCATGGCTGACAATTGGCGGAGCGGGTTCCGGCTGAGTCTGAAACTGTGCTCGCGGATCTGGGCATTCATGTCTACGAGACGCGTTTCGGGTGCTAGCTGGATGCCTGCGCACAAATGAGGTCAATCATAAACGCCCAGGTTCTTCCGGCTGAGGAGCGATAGCAATGACGCCGGCCCAGTTTGCTCGGATGATCGACCATACGCAGTTGCGGGCATACGCGACGCAAATCGATATTGCCGAACTGTGCGGCGAAGCCCAACAGTATGGGTTCGCCGCGGTTACCGTCAACCCGGCTTGGACGTCCTACTGCGCCAAGCGGCTGGCGGGTTCGGGCGTGGGCATAGACGCGGTAGTAGGCTTTCCGCTCGGCGCCACCACGGCGCACGTCAAGGTGGAAGAAGCACACGACGCCGTGCGTTGCGGCGCGACGGAAATCGATATGGTCATAAACGTTGGGGCGTTGAAATCGGGTTTCCCCGAGTTCGTCGAGCGCGAGATCGGCGCCATCGTCAAGGCCGTCAGGGGCATACCCGTTAAGGTTATTCTCGAGACGGGCTATCTCACCGCGAGAGAGAAGGTGTCCGTGTGCAAGATGTGTGTGCGTTGCGGGGCCGCCTACGTGAAGACGTCAACGGGCTACGGAAACACCGGTGCAACCGTCGAGGACGTGGCGCTGTTGCGCCGAATCGTCGGCAACGAGTTGGGCGTCAAAGCGGCCGGCGGGATCCGGACCTATGCCGACGTCATGGCAATGGTTGATGCCGGCGCGACGCGTATTGGCACAAGCAGCGCCGTCCCAATCATGGAGAGCATGCGCAACGAATCCCGGTAGTGGCGGTGTTCTGGACGCACCGAGGGACGGCGTTGCTGGCTACCCGCCCGGTTTGCCCATCATTTCCACAAAAACACGGAAAAACTCCGCATCGATTTTGCCGGCGAACTCCTCTTTCATGAGTCGCAACGAGGGAAACGAGTTCATGGCGTCTCGGTAACAGCGGCGGGTGGTGAGGGCGTCGAAGATGTCGCATATTGCCACCACGCGCGAGTGTGGCGAGA
>DUZM01000026.1 GCA_013349485.1 Candidatus Hydrogenedentota bacterium
TGCCTGTATTTCAGCGTAATCACGATGACAACAACAGGTTATGGCGAACTTGTCCCTACGCAGGACACCCGGGCCGTCGCCGCGGTCGAGGCCTTTTCGGGGGCATTTCTTATGGCAGTGCTGGTGCTTGTCTTCGGCCGGAAAATGATGCGGTGACGTGAATCAAGGACCTGTTACCCGGAACAGGCAGCCTGGCGAGCCGATCGGCTCTCAACTCCTTGCAAAATAATGAGTTGCACTTCTGCACCTGCTGAAAGCGGATAGCCGAGGACCGGGCGCGGGTTTCTGGCGTAACCTTCTGGGCGCCCTAAAGTTTGGCGGAGCAGCCGCCGATAAATAAGATAAGTAGGGGCGATTAATTAGGAGATCCCGACGTTGAAAGGAGGCCGACGATGGCTGGTTTATCGGCAGTAGGCGGCGTCGGGGCCGGTCTGAGTCAGGCTCGATTCCAGGCCGAATACCAGGTGCGCGTGTTGAAGGAACAGCAGGCCGTGGTAGACGACCTGGGAAGCGCGGCATTGAAGCTCATCAAAATGGCTCTGTCGTCCGAGCCAATGCAGCACGACCTCGACGTTATAGCCTAGGACTCAGATAAAAGCTCCTAATAGGGGGAGACGACGCATGGATGCGGCGTCTCCCCCGGCTCTTTCGCCAGTACCCTTCCCCGTGATCCGTGTTTCTTGTTGCGAGAGAGTCTGGCATCCGGTACGCCAATCCCCTTGGGAATCTTGCATTGACAAGGCCTGCGGGGATTGATAGGCTGATCGGGCGAGTCAAGAGGGCGCTGCAGCAAGAGAGGGGGATCCGAACAATGCGGATGCAAGTAGTGGTAGTGCTAGTCCTGGTCGCATTGGCCGTCGTTTCGGTGCCAGCCCAGGAGCCGGCGAAACAGATGACGTTTGCGGACAAACGCGATCGCGATCCGATGGTTTCGCCGGACGGCAAACATCTGGCCTTCGCGAGCAACCGCGCCGGCAATTTCGATATCTACCTGCTCAGTTTCGGCGAGGCCGGCGTGCGGCAGCTGACCCAGAGCGAAAAGGACGATCGGTTTCCTGCCTGGTCGCGGGACGGTAAGAACCTACTGTTTACTTCAAAACGGACGGGAAAAGGCGACATCTATGAGATGCCCGTGGACGGCGGTTCAGGCTATTTGCAGCTGACGAGCCATCCGGGCATGGACTCGCATCCCTCGTACACGCGGTCAGGCAACGGCCTGCTTTTTACGACGTCGCCGAAGCGGACGCTCAAGATCCGAACGCAGAGTACAGTAGTCATCGCCGAAGACAAGATGCGTGCCAACAACGTGCGTGTTCTGGCCGACGGCGACGATGCGTGCTTCTCGCCGGACGGCAATAGCGTCGTGTTCGTGTCCAACCGCACCAAGAACAACGACATTTGGCTGATGAGCGCGGACGGCGGATTGCAGACCCAACTGACCACCGATGAAAAAGACGACGAGAATCCGCGTTTCTCGCCTAATGGCAAACGTATCGTTTTTGCGTCGAAACGCACTGGCAACTTCGACATATGGGTCATGAACGTCGATGGAAGCGACAAACGCCAGTTGACGACCAGCGAGGCCGATGAGACCCAACCGTGCTGGAGTTCGGGCGACTACATCTATTTCACCCGCGATGTCGGTGATTTCGGATCAAACATCTTCCGCATACCGGCCCCGTAAGACTGCCACGTCGCTGCCGACACACGAGGCCAAGGCCAGGAATCAAGTAATTCTGGCATTTCGGACGGCTCGGGGAACGGGGCATGACGCCTGGGCAGAACTGCAGGGGTCTGCTGCCCGTTGGCAGCGACAGTTCCTTGCAGGCAGAATATTCCTATCTTGTGTGATACGCGGCCGCGGCAGAAGGATTCGGAACGGGATGGGGGCCGGTCGCAAATCGCTTCCGCAACATTCCCAAGTCCTTTGATATCAATAATTAACACCTCTAGAACAGTTGAACCAGGAGATGTTGAGACGGTCTCGGCTCTGGCACATAGGGCACTGGCATGTCCCTTGCATCCTCAGGTGCAGATACTCGTAAGCATGGCATTGTCTAGCAGGGCTCTGCGGGAGGCAGTCTGTGAAGGTTTCCCGAGCGCTATTGGCCGTTCTGATCTCGCTGCAGGTGATTCTTGCCGTCTCGGGGTGTCGTCGCTCTAGAACACCTACGCCGCGACACCGCCTTTTGATAGCCCTCTATCCCGAGAATGGAGGGCGTACAGATCCCCCAAGTGGGGAATGGGCGTATGACGCAGGAACCGAGGTCGTTGTGACGGCCACGCCGGCCCAAGGATTCGAGTTCGACAGATGGACGCTTGACGGGAATGATTTCGGTGAGACACGCGCCGCCGCCGTTACCATCGATGCCGATCGGACGCTGACCGCCCTGTTTTGTTCCGCCGTTCCGGACTATACACTGAGCGTTTCTGTAGTGCCGGCCGGCGGAGGCGAGACTACCCCGCCGGAGGGCAGCTATGCCTATCGTGCCGGCATCAAGGTTTTTGTGGGGGCCACCGCTAGCCCGGGACACAGGTTCGTAAAATGGGACATCGATGGCGTCGAGGTTAGTACAGAGGCAACCGTTTCGGTGACCATGGATAGCGACGTGGCGCTGACTGCGGTGTTCGAGGCTATTGCGAAGGAGTACTCCCTCGATATTTCCGTCGAGCCTCCGGGGGCGGGCCAAACGACTCCGGCGCCGGGCCGCCACGCGTACGGCGAAGGGACGACGGTGGCCATCTCAGCAACGGCGGGACCCGCACACGCGTTTTCCAAATGGCTTCGTGATGGTGTTGATTTCAGCACATCGCCATCGGGCTCGGTTACCGTCGACGAAGACACGCATCTCACTGCCCTGTTCCGTCCGCTCGCAACGTCCCACTATACGCTGACCTTGGAGGTAGTCCCCGCTGGAGCGGGGGAAACGATTCCTCCGGCAGGATCCTACACTTACGAGGCCGGGACAACTGTTGGGGTCAGGGCCGTGGCTTTCGACACCTACGAGTTTGTGCGCTGGAACGTTGCCGATGCCGAGTACAGCACTGATGCGGAAACGTCTGTGACGCTTGATGCCGACACCCACCTCACGGCCGTGTTCGAGCCGATCGCCGAGGATGCGCTCGTTTTGACCATTGATGTGGAGCCGGAAACGGGCGGGACCACCTTGCCGCCTCCTGGTGCGCATGCCTATGCCGCGGGGACGGTTGTTCTACTCACGGCGGAGTCATCGGATGGTTACGCGTTTACGAAATGGCGCGTTGACGGCAGCGAATACAGCAGGGAATCGCAGACCTCCTTCAGCATACTCGATGACACGTACGTGACGGCAGTCTTCGAGTCGATTGTACAGCACTACACACTTACCGTAGACGTCAATCCTCCGCAAGGCGGAACGACCTCGCCGCCAGTAGGCTCCCATGTCTATCCAGAGGGGACAACCGTGGTGCTCAGTGCGTCGGCGGCAACCGGTTTTGAGTTTGTCGGGTGGAAACGTAACGGGGGAGACTTCAGTTCCCAGAGCGACATTTCCGTAACGATCGATTCGGACACGTATCTTACGGCGGTGTTCGAGAGCCGGGCGACGTGTACCTTACGAATGGCGGTGTTCCCTGCAAATGCCGGCACGACGGATCCCCCCGTGGGCGAGCACGTGTACAACGCAGGCGCCGAGATGGCGATCTCGGCTGTTGCCGCTTTTGGACATGAATTCGTGAAATGGACACTTGACGGCGCCGATTTCAGTGCCGATGCATCGAGTATGGTGACGATTGACGCCGATATGACTTTGATGGCGGAGTTTGCACTAAGAGACGACGCGGGGCCCATTGCCGTCAGCTTCCCCGATGCGAACCTGGAAGCCGCCATCCGGAAAGCGACGCGGCTGCCCACGGGGGATATTTGTACGACCGACCTCGAGAAACTGGAGGAGCTCTACGCCAACTACTCGTTAATAGGCGATCTTACGGGTTTGGAATACTGTGTGAATCTGCACACACTCTACTTGGCCGGCAACGCCGTAGTAGACTTGACGTCCTTGAAGAACACGGTTCCGCTGACCACACTTCACCTGTCGCACAACGAGATCCGTGACACGGCCCCGTTGAAGGGCTTGGTCAATCTGACCTGGCTCGGCCTTTCCTACAACGAACTCGTTGACATCGCCCCCCTGGGGAATCTGAGAGGATTGGAGACACTCGCGCTGTCTGGCAATCACATTGAAGCAATGACGGCATTGAGCGAAGTGACAGCGCTGCGGAAGCTCTACCTTTCCGGAAACGGAATCCATGACGTGTCCGCGCTGCAACCCTTGACGGAGTTATCCAGACTGTACTTGGACCACACGCAAGTCCGGGAGATTGATGCGCTCGTCGAGAACGCGGGGATCCACCAAGATGATTATGTTGACCTGAGGGGCAGCCCCCTTGGACCGAACGCCTTGTGTGCGGCCATTCCGGTCTTGGAAGATCGTGGGGTCAGCGTGGCATACGACGGGGCGTGTGGGCTCGAATACGTTTGGCGCCATGCCCCGCATACAGACCATTATTATACCGTGACGACGCCGGGCACTTGGCAGGAGGTCCAGGCAGAGGCCTTGACATTGGGCGGATATCTCGTTGCGGTGAACGACGCCGAGGAGAACGCCTGGTTGCTAGCGACCTTTGGGGAGGGTGAGCGTTACTGGATAGGGTTATCCGACATTGCCGAGGAGGGGCGCTGGGAATGGGGCAACGGCGATGACGTCATATACACGAACTGGGCGCAAGGCGAACCCGATGCTTCCGATCCCGCCACGAACGTGGCGGTGCTAAACGTGGATGCCGGCGGGTACTGGGAAAGTGCGTCGGAAGACGGCGTTGGCATCGGGCTCATTGAACGGGCCGGCTATCACGAAGGGCCGTCGTCGGCCTTCTCGGCGAGTGTGACTTCGGGCATTGCCCCGCTGATAGTCCACTTCGAAGACCAGTCTGTCCCGGGAGGAGACCCCATAACTGGCTGGACCTGGGATTTCGGAGATCCGGACAGCGGCGCGAGCAATGTCAGCACGGATCGAAACGTGCGGCACGTATTCAACGCGGCGGGAACGTATACCGTGACGTTGACAGTAACGACGTCCTACGGCGTCGATACGTCAGCACGCGAAATCATTGTGGCCGGGGGCGATGAAGTCGCCTTGGATGATGGCGTGGTTTTCGTCGACGATCACCCAAGTCTGTTTGTCGATTCCCTTTTCAGATATTCCATCCAATTCACGTATACGGGCAACGGCCACGTAGACATACACCCCGGCGACGTCCTCGTGGGCACACAGGAAGGAGGCTACCTGCGCCGGGTCCTATCTGTTACACAGAATGGACAACTCGTTGTCGTAACCACGGAACCGGCGTCCCTTGTCGAGGTCTTGAAGGAGGCGCACCTCAGTCATACGATCCGGTTCTCCGGAGACGACTTCGCCGGGGCCGCAAAGGAGCAGGGCACTGCCGTGAGCCTTGACGGTGTGTTGCTCGGTTCTGAAGACAGTTTCCTGGTGGCGTTGTCAGGTGCGATCGATTTTGCGCCCGAGGTGGAACTCGAAGCGCAAATAAGCCACAGCAGCCTCGAATACTTCAGGGCCGCGGCCGTGGGGCCGTTTGCTCTGGACGTTGATATGGTCGTGTCAAGCGCGGCCGGGGCACTCGCGTCTGAGGAAACGGTTCTGCTTACGACGCAGAAAACGTTTGAGTTCATGGCCGGGCCGATCCCCGTCATGGGAACGGCAGATTTGTCTTACGAGGTACACGTGGCTGGCGAAATCGATGGCGAAACGCTCTTGAACGCCGGCTTTGATACGGTGAATTCGATAGCTTTTGGCGGCGAGTATGAATTTGAAGATTGGCGGGACATAGATGAAATTAGCCTCACGTTCAACGGCCACGCAGTTGTCTGGGAACCGATAGCCGGCCTTGACGTCGCCGTATCGGTTATTCCAAAAATCGAGATCACCTTCTACGATCTTAATGGGCCATGGATGGCATTGACTGCGTTCACGGACATCCAGGAACAGGTGGAGGCATTCGGTGTCCAACGCGAGATCGCCGCCGGCCAAAGCACAAGCATCGATATGGAGGTGGGCGCCATCGACAGTCTGGTTGCCGGCGCCTCCTGGGACGCGGAGGGGGCGCGCCAAATTATATACGCGTGGTCGAACGAGTTCCCGGCGCCGGACCTGTTTGTGGGCGCCGGTTCGGTTACGTTAACGCCAAGCGCCCCGTCGGTATCCGTAAGCGTAACCAACGTGGGCACAGGCATCCTTAGCTGGACGGCCTTCTCCAACGATCCCGGCGTAAGCGTATTTCCGGACAGTGTTCTCGGCAATTCGGCGGAAGCCACTATCGAGGCAACGGACTTCAGTCAATCCTATTCCGCCTTAGTGACCTTCACGAACACGGAGGACGACAGCGACTGGGAAGTCGTGAATGTAAACGTGGTGGGTGATATTGGACCTGACGAGGAGACGCCCGTGGCGATGGTGCGCGTGCCGGGGGGGTGGTTTGAGATGGGCCAGCGGGAAGATGAGTCCGGCACCATCCATGAATTGCCGAGGCATGATGTGTACCTTGACTCGTATGATATAGGTAAGTATGAGGTGACGAACGCGGCGTACGCCCGTGTGCTGAATTGGGCGCTTGCCAACGGGTATTTGGAGAACTCTGCGGGTGAAGAGTACTCGGGGCTGGACGTCTTCGCCTTTGGCGAACGCCTTCTGCAGATCCTTACGTCCACGTGTCAGATCCGTTTTTCGGACGGTCAGTTCATCGTAGAAAGCCGCGATGGCGTGGACATGAGCGACCATCCCGTGGTTGACGTGAGTTGGTACGGGGCGGCGGCTTTCTGCAACTGGTTGAGTGAGATGAACGGATTGACGCCGTGTTATAACCTTTCGGATTGGCATCGGATCTCCCCGTTGCCTGAAGGTTTCCGGTTGCCGACGGAGGCGGAGTGGGAACGGGCCGCCGCCTGGGGCACAAAGCACTGGATATACGGTTTCCAGAGCGACACGATCGATGGAGCGCGGTGCAACTACGATTCGGCTAATCCGCTGAGCTTGGGGACGGAACCCTTCACCACGGAAGTGGGCTATTTCAACGGCTCCAACGCGAATACGGTTGACAGTTCAAGTCCGGTGGGCTGTTACGATATGAGCGGCAATGCTTGGGAATGGTGCCATGACTGGTACGGCGATTATACCGAGGAAACCCTGATAAATCCTGCCGGCCCCGATTCCGGCTCGAACCGGGTGGTCCGGGGCGGGAGTTGGTACCACAGCGCCGACAACGCCCGAACGGCATTCCGGCCGCCTTACTCCCCCGCGACGACGTGCAGTGTCGTAGGCTTCCGGGTAGCCAGGTCTTTCCGGGAGCCTTCGGGTGATGCACCACCGGGGAAATCGGGCCTCTAAAGCAGCGTTTGTTCCATGTGTTCGTGTTGGAGTTTGCGCATCAGGTCTCGACTCACGGCGGACTGGATTTTGATGAAGAGTTCGGGATCGGTTTCGCGGAATTGACGCAGTTGGGTCTGCTCCCACGCGTTGTACTTCACGGTACCCACGGCGGTGACATCCGCCGTGGCGGCCATCTCGGAGAGAAAGCTCATTTCTGCAAGGAAACAGTGTTTCCCGAGCCGGACAACTTCCCGGGGCCCCTTCTTCACACTGACCTTTCCGGAGATGATCAGATAGACGTGTTTCTGGGGTTCGCCGCGGCGCACAATGCATTCGTCGGTGACCTGCCGCACTTGTCCCGTATTCCAGAATTTCAAGAGTTCGCGTTTCGACATGAGCGGAAACACCTTCCCACGGAGACCCTCGAGTTCCTCGGGCAAATGCACGTCCTGTCGTTCGAGGATGAGCCGTACGACCTGAAACGCGTTGATAGAAAAGAAGAAGCAATTCCATGCCAGGATAACGGGCTGATTGCTCAGGAAACCGTACGCAATCATGCACACTTGTCCACCCGTCCATGCCGTGCGGAGCCAAAAGATGTCTCGCAGGATAAGGGCAACCGCGACCAGGATGTACGAAGAGTTCAGAATGAGAACGGTGGTGCCAGTCGAGTCAAACCACATGCTGATGCCCCCGTAGGGTCAAAACTCTCTGCCGACAGCTAAGGGTGGTGGACAAAGAAGATTGACCCGTGTCTAACACCGGGATTTCGATCGGTTGATCTGAGATTCCCCCTATAGACCCGCTGGCGACCACCGCCGCTGGGTCCTATCCAGTGTAATCACAACAATGAGCGCCTTCAAGCCGCCGTTCGTATCTTCGTAGCCAGCCGAGTTAACGCCGGCTGATGGTGCGAGGCCGTTAGTTTGTATTGGGTATGCTCCCCAGGCCTCGGCTCCCGCTGCCGCAAAGTGAGCCAGTAGGGATGATAGAATCTCCTGAGAACAGAGAAGGTCCTGAGATGAAGAAGGAGCGGCTCACAGCGGAGCAGATCGTAGGCATCTTGCAGGAACCGGATCGGGGTGAAATCGCCATCGGCGTGTTGTGACAGGGCCATGCGGCGTCGGAGTCGGCGTTTTCCCCCTGGCAGGAGAACGGCGGAAACATGGAGGTGGCGGAAGCGGCCGGGCATCGTCGGCTCAGGCAGGAAAAAGCACGGCTCAAAACGCATCGTTGCCGAACGGAATCTCGAAATGGACGCGGAGAAAAAGGTACTCTCAGAAGAAGTGGTGACGATGCACAAAATGGTTTAGTACCTGGTGTGGAACTGAATTACGGAGGAATACCCAAGGTGCCGGCCAATACTCGGCGACTGCGCACACAGCTTGAGACGCTTTACACAACGTACAACCGGCGCGAGTATGTGCACCCCGACCCTCTGGAAGCGGTGCATCGGTTCCAGGATCCGAGCGATCAAGAAATCGTAGGTCTGCTCGCATCTTCCCTGGCGTTTGGCGATGTTAGGCAGATTGTACGCAGTGTTGATGATGTGCTTCACCGAGTACCCCGGCCTCGCCATGACATAATGTCCTTGAGTGTGGCTGACTTGCGGGAAAAGTTCGTTGCATTCCGCTACCGGTATGTGAGTGGCGCGGAGTTGACAGACTTGCTCCTCAGCGTGCGCCGAATGCTGCGGGTACACGGAACGCTGGGGAGGGGGTTTGCCGAAGGTATGCAGCGCACCGACAGCAGTGTCCTTTCAGCGTTGGTGCGTTTCGTAGCCAGGCTACGTGAAGGCTCGCGGCTACCCAAGAACTTCCTACTTCCAGACCCCCGCCGTGGCAGCGCGTGCAAGCGGCTACTATTGTATCTTAGGTGGATGGTTCGGCGAGACGACGTTGATGTGGGAGCGTGGACAGGGGTCTCACCGTGTCTTTGCTCGGCCAAGCTTCTGGCGCCGATAGATACACACATGTACCGAATTTCCCGGTTCCTTGGTTGGACTGATCGCAGGGCGCCGGACCTACGCACGGCGCTCGAGGTCACGCAAGTGCTGCGGTGTGTCTCTCCGGAGGACCCCATACGGTACGATTTCGCGCTGACCCGTTTGGGAATCCACGGCGATGCTCAGTTGGACACGTTCTTGCGCACGTGCCTCGATATAGCAGGAAAGTCTGAGGTGAGGGCTATGGACAAAACCGGACGCTGACGACCGTCATGTCGTCCTTCATTTCGGCAGCGCCCATGTATTGCTCGACGTCTTGCCGAATCGCCGCTACGACATCACCAAGAGGACACCCGGCGGAATGCTCCAGGGCTGTCCGAAGCCGCTCATCCCCGTAGCGGCCGTTATCGGATCGTCGAGCTTCCGTCAACCCGTCGCTGTACAGTAGAACCGTGTCGAGGGGAACAAGAGGCACGTCGATATCCTCGAACTTGCAGTCCCTGACTATCCCGAGCGGGAAACCTACCCGGCTGGTTAGCGACCTCCTGCGCGAGGGATCGCTGCCGATAAGGATCGGCGGGTTGTGTCCTGCGACTGAGTAGCGCAGCAGGCCCTGCGACACGTCGATCACCATGAGAAACAGCGTAACGAACCTTCCCGTTGACCCAAGGCGCCTGCACAACGCATTGTTGGTCCGAAAGAGGAGTTGAGATGGGCGATGCAGCGTGTCTCGAAGTTCATTGCCTAACGCGCTCAGCACCCCACTGCACTCATTTATGAGGAGGGCCGCAGGAAGTCCCTTGCCGCTGGCGTCGCCGATCATGACGCCTAACCGGTCGACTCCCATCTCGACATAGTCGTAGAAGTCCCCGCCTACTTGTCTGGCAGATCGGCTCCATCCGACCAGTTCAAGTCCTGCAAGCTGGGGAGGTCGCTCGGGCAAGAGTGAGCGCTGCAGTTCTGCGGCTATCCTGAGTTCGCTCTCGAGCCGCTCCCGTCGCGCTGTTTCGCGCTCGAGTTCTCCCATGTATCCCTGGACGGAGTCGGCCATCCGGTTGAACGCTTCGCCAAGCACCTGGATCTCATCGGCCGTTTCAAGATGAATCCGATGGCCAAAGTCTCCGTCGCCGAATTCCTCTGCGCCTCGCAGAAGCTGTAGAATCGGCTTCGATAGACCACGGCTTAGCCGGATGCTCACAAGGGTGGCTGTCAGTATCATGACCCCGGCCACAACTGCTATCAGGAAGATGCGGCTGCGAAGAAGCGCGAACATTCGCTGCGTGGGGAATGCCACGAGAAGAGCCCTCGATGCGTCGCCGTTGGGGCCGGCGAGCAACGTCAAGACTGCCACGTGCCCGTTGAGACGCCCGAACGCTACCCCTTCTTCAGGGACGTTGCGGAGGAAGGCCGAGCAAAGCCTCATGGCCTCTGCATCGGCTACCGTCTCCGGCGGCGCCTTGGATGCACTTGCGGCGGCCACAAGCATACCGTCCTTGTCTGCCACAACGATCCGCTCGATTTCCATCTCCTCAACAAAGCGTTCTACGATGTTTTCAACGAGGAAACCTGACTGAATGGAGTTTACGAGATCCTCGCCTACGCCGATCTGGACAATACGAGGTTTGTCAACGCCTGAAACGCCGACGTACTTGAATCGCTTTTCGTCCACGGCACGTTTCTGCAGTTTCTGCACGAGGGGGGCGGCGCCTTCCTCCAGCAGAGGCCAGAACTCATTGGCCTGGGGCGTTTTCTCTGGATCGGGCGAGAATGTGAAATCGAAGTCCTCGGTGTGGATATAGGCGTAGCCGTTCTCATCCGTCACCCAGAATTCATCAACGAGAGGGTACCCCCGATGCTGCCGAGACCGTTCTATGACGCGGGAGAGCGCTTCGGAAATCCGTTCCGGAGAAAGGGAGCCGTCTTGCTCTGCAATGGCAACGAGTTCGGCTGTAAGCAGCGCCGTCACCACCATTTGGTCGCCGACGCGTTCCATTACTTCTTCGGGGAGCCCTGTACCATACTCGATGTTTCTCTTAGCAAGCGCGGTCAGGAGCTTACCCCTTATGCGGTGTTGCTTGGTGATGGTAGTCGCGGCCAGGTGTATGAGCGCCAGCGACATGAATCCAATTGTAGCAGCTATTAGGACACTCGTCGCAATCGTCAGGCGCGTCTGAAACCGGCGAGCCATCAGGATTCCTCATGCAGCTGCTTCCACGTCTCTTCCTGCGCGGCCACCTGAAGGGCGCGCCTGTAGCGTGGCAGCGCGGTTTCTACGTTGTGATCTATGACGAAGATCTGGTCCAGATTCGTGATCTCAAAAACCTTACGGATCTCCTTGGTAAGCGCGCATAACCTCATGGTGCCTTGCATCTCTGCAATTGCTTTCTTGATCCGCAGCAGCTCTGTCAGTACGGCGCTCGAGAGATACTCCACCTTCTGGAAATCCAGCAGCAAATGGATGCCTCGATTGCCCCTAACATATTTCTGCACTTCTTTGCCGAACTGGTCAACATTTAGCGCGTCGAGGACGCTTGCCGCTTCGACGGTTGCTACCGCAATCCCTTCGTCTTCCCTAAAACTCACGATAGATCCATCATGCATTGCTCGGCCCTCCTTTAGACGGCGCCTGTCGCGGCAACACCATCTCCAAACAACCCTCCGTTTGGTTGAATGTCACGTTTTCCATGAAACACTTGATCAGATAAACCCCCCGGCCACCTAACGCGTCGGCCGGAGGTTTATGCACGTTATCAGGGCAAAACCCCTCCCCTTCGTCGCGGACCCGAATTCTGCAGCATGATTCTTCGTCAGACATCTCCAGCACGACCTTCTTACATACGTCGCTCTTGTTGCCGTGCGTTATGGCGTTGACGAGGGCCTCCTCGAGACAAAGCCGCGCATAGTATCGTTGCGCCGGCCCTATCCAGCCTCTTTCGGCCAACGCCTTTACCGCGGAGTCCACGGTTTCGCGCATCGCTTCCAGAGTACTCGGGAACTCTTGTGCGAAGAAGGGTTTGCCCGCCATAGCCACCATCTGCGCTGCCATCATCCTGCAAACAGCCACCATTTTAGAATAACCCATGATGTGTCACCACACAAGTCGTGTCCGAGGCCTCTCAATACCACCGCAACGCCACCTGAGGAATCGGCGTCCAGCCCTCCCCACTGCTCTGCTGGGCTCGGGCCTACCCGGCACAAAATCCATCCGAGACGTCCTCAGGAAGTCTACCGTTACACCTGATGTACCTGTTCCCGTTATTTGTACAACGCCCCCATGTGTGTCGTCCGTTGGTCAGCAGCCGAAAGCAGCCTGTGTAACGTGTAGAACGCGGCTATGGTTGTCACCGAACGATGGTAATTGCGTGGAACGCCCTAGACAATCTCCTATACCTCTTACTTCCCATACATGAGCTGCAGGATCACAAGGGCGGGGAGAAAAGTCAGGCGCACTTGTATTGTCGCTGGACACTGTGAAAGGATACTTTGAGGAGAAAGCAGAGCAGCCTTGGAACGAACGGAAACCACGATGTTGGTTGATCTGCGAAGCGATACGGTGACGCGGCCGACGCCGGGGATGCGGGCAGCGATGGCGCGGGCGGAGGTCGGGGACGACGTTTTGGGCGAGGACCCGAGCGTCAATGAACTTCAGCGCCGGGCGGCCGCGCTGTTGGGCAAGGAGGGGGCGCTTTTCGTTGCTTCGGGCACGATGGCGAACTTGTTGGCGGCGTTGGCGCAGACGCGCCCGGGCGACTCGGTGATTCTCTGCGAGGACGCGCATCCGCTGCATTACGAATCGGGCAACTTGGGGATGGTGGCGGGGGTGCTGACGCGACCCGTTCGTGGCGACTGCGGCATCATGTCGCTTGAGGACGTTGCGGCGAACATCGTCCAAAGGGCCGATCATCACTTCTCGCCGACCACGCTGATCGGCGTCGAGAACACGGCGAATCGCGGCGGGGGCGCCATATACCCGATCGAGACGGTTGCGGCCATCGGCACGCTGGCGCGGGAGCGTGGCATCCGCACACACTGCGACGGTGCGCGACTGTTCAATGCGGTTGTCGAAACCGGGGTTCCTGCTGCGGAATACGCGCGCCACACGGATACGGTGTCTTTTTGCCTGTCGAAGGGGCTTGGGGCGCCTGTGGGTTCGATCCTTGCCGGCGACGCGGCGACGATCGACAAGGCCCGCCGGTATCGCAAGATGCTTGGCGGCGGCATGCGCCAGGCGGGGATTCTGGCGGCAGGCGGCCTGTACGCGCTCGAGCATCACGTCGAGCGGCTGCGGGAAGACCACCTCCGTGCGCGCCGTTTCCGCGCCGCCCTTGAAGGCGTTCCCGGAATTACGTTTCCGCTGCCTTCGCCGACAAACATGGTCTACATCGAACTGCCGGATGCCGGGGCGTTCGCTCAAGCCCTGCGAGAACGCGGCGTGCTGATCTCTGCCACGGCCCCCAACCGTCTCCGGGCGGTGTTCCACCTTGATGTGACTGACGACGGAGTCACGCACGCAATTAAGGCATTCAAAGGGCTCGCGCGGGGCAAGGGATGAACCCGGTGGGCAGGTGAGCCCACCCATGAATCAGCTGCTTTGTTGCTGACCCTCGCCGCTGGTGAAGAATTCGGGATAGAGTCTGCGGGTGCATTCGGGGCAAATTCCGTGGCTTATGACGACGTCTGCGTGTTCGTGAATATAGGCCTCGATCTGGTTCCAGTAGCCTTTATCGTCGCGGACCTTCTTGCACATGGCGCAGATGGGGAGCAGCCCGCTGAGGGTCTTAATCTGGGACAGGGCGCTTCTCAAATCGCGAATAAGTTTTTCGCGGGCCTCGTCGGCGCGTTTGCGTTCGATGGCGTAGCGGATTGCGCGCTCGAAAAGGGGCGGGGAAACCTCTCCTTTCACGAGGTAATCTGCTGCGCCCGCGTACATGGCCTTGAGATCGAGGTCGCGGTTGCCCTGGCCGGTCAATATGATAATAGGTACGCGGCAGCCGGCCGCCTGGGCATCGGCCAACAAGGCGGTTCCTTGTTTGGCGCCGAGAAAATTGTCGCATAGGCACACGTCATGCCTATTTTCGCGCAAGATCCCGATTGCTGAATCGTATTCGGTAACCCATTCCAGGGCATACCGCTGGCCGCGGACGGCCTCGAGCATGTCGCGGACAATGACGTAATCGTCTTCGTCGTCTTCGACCAAAAGCACTCGTAGGGCCTCGTCGTTGTCGTTCATTGCATCACCTATGAGCGACGGGCGGGAGTTCCACCGTATCGAGCCAATATACCGCCAGTTTTTTCATGACGTCAACGAGTTCTGAAAACGACGCGGGTTTCTTAATAAATGAACTCGCGCCGGATTCGTACGCAATGCCGATGTCTTTCGCCGCACGCGATGCCGTAAGCACAACCAACGGGATATGTCGGAGCGCGGGATCGTCTTTGATTTGGGCGATCGCCTGGCGGCCGTCCATATTGGGCATATTCAGATCCAGTAGGATAATGTTGGGCCGCGGCGAACGCGCCGGGTCCCCGTATTCCCCCTGTCGGCGCAGGTAATCCATCAACCTGCGGCCATCCTCGACCGTGTGGAGTTCGGCGTTCACGTCCGCCTGCGCCAAGGCCTCTCGAACCATCAGCGAGTCCTCCGGGTCATCTTCCGCCAACAACAGAACGCGGGTTTCACTCCTCGAAGCGGTCTTCATTTCTGCCATTCTCCTGTGCAACGCCAGCGGGTAAGGTGATGACAAACGTGCTTCCTTGGCCGGGTTTGCTTTTGGCGGCGATCGTTCCGCCGTGCCGCGTGACGATTTTGCGGCAGACCGCCAAACCTACGCCCGTTCCTTCATACGTATCTCTCCCGTGCAACCGTTGAAACACGCCGAAAATGCGTTCCGCGTGTTTTTCATCAAAGCCGATGCCATTGTCTCTAACGGCCAGCTCATACATTGCGCCGTTGGCCGTCTCGGATTCTGAAAGGACGAGCGCCTTGGCCTCGACGTCCACGACGGTCGTCCCTTCTTCGCGGTGGTATTTGAGTGCGTTCCCGACGAGGTTCTGGAACAGTTGCCGCATCTGCGTTGGGTCGGCGTGAATCGTGGGCAACGGGCCTACGTTGACGCGCGCGTTCGCTTGTTCGATGCGCACCTCGAGATCTGAAAGGACCTCCTGCATGACGCTGCCCAAGTCCACGGGCGCGAATGCTTGCGCGCGGGTCGTAACGCGGGAATAGGTGAGGAGATCCTCGATGAGTTTGTGCATGCGCGTTGCGGCGTTGGTCATCCGTTCGAGATAGTCTTGGCCGCGCGGACTCAGCGTGTTCGCCTCGATGCGGGCGAGTTGGCTGCCAAATACCTGGATCTTGCGCAAGGGCTCCTGGAGATCGTGCGAGGCCACGTAGGCGAAGTCCTCGAGTTCCTGGTTGCTGTGCTCGAGTTTCGTGTTGAGATCCTCGAGCGCGTCGTTCGTATCCATGAGAAGGTTGACGAGTTTCTCTCGCTCCTCCTCGATGCGTTTCCGTTCGGTCACATCCACGGCCATGAAGCAGAGCACGCCGGGCTCGTGATCGGCCTCGCGAACAACCCATGCCGAAATCAATACCGGGAACTCCGAGCCGTCTTTTCGGGCGTGGCATACTTCTTCGTTTGACAGGCCGTCGGGTGTTCGGAACGCGGGCGCCATGAACGCCTCGAAATGCGTCTTATCGCCGCCGTGATGAAGCGCAACGACGCTTTGGCCGACGAGTTCTTCGGGTATGTACCCGTGCATGTCGGCGTAGCTCTGGTTCACGTAAGTAACGACGCCTTCCGTGTCCGTCATGAGGTAGCCGAGATTGGCGTTCTCGATCATGGACTTGAAGCGACTGAGTTCGGCTTCGGCCTGTTTGCGCTCTCTGATTTCCTGGCCCAGTTCGATGTTCGTCGCTCGGAGTTCTTGGGTTTGGGCTTCGAGCGTCTGGTTCATGTTTGCCAGTTGGAGCGCTGCGCCTGCGCGGGCCTCCTCGCGAGCGCGGCTCTCTTGAAGCGCTCGCTGATGCGTCGCTTGAACGTGGACATCGATTTGGCCCAGGATCGTGTAAAACAGAGCGAACAGCGCCACGC
This sequence comes from Candidatus Hydrogenedentota bacterium, assembly GCA_013349485.1. Taxonomy (GTDB): domain Bacteria; phylum Hydrogenedentota; class Hydrogenedentia; order Hydrogenedentales; family SLHB01; genus DUZN01. The sequence goes on from DUZM01000026.1 coordinate 16,461, forward strand.
CAATTCCGATGCACAGTCCCGCAACGGATAGCACCGTTCTTCGCAGCATGGCTACTCGCGCGGTAATGTCCTCGAACACAATATAGCCGCCGATCTCTTGGCCCCCCGCATCGAACAACGGCACGTATAGGCCGCGGAACAACCGTGGCCCCAGCGACGCGTCGATTCGTTTACCGAGACGTTCTTGTTGAGGTCGCTCGAGCCATCGGGCGAGTTCCGCGGGCGTTTGCGGAAAGGTCTGACCGGCGAGCGCGAGGTCGGGAAACTGTTCCCATTTCCCGGGCTGTTCGTGGTTCGGGACGCGCGCTTTCCACAGGGCTTGGTCGAGAAAGCGTTTGTTCAGCGCGACGGCGACCTCGACCCCCAGGATTTCATGGATCTCGCGGGGGATATGCCCGATATCTTCGCCCAGTTCAATGTAGCCCATGATGTTGCCGCCGTTTCGCCACGGCACAACCACCCGTAAACACAGCACGCCCGACGGAGTGACGTCGATACCCGAGACCGTTTCCCCGGTTTGGCCGGCTTGGACCAGCGTGAACCGATCTATGACATCGCCGTGCCGGCCGGGATCATGCGCGCGCAGAAAACAGACGCGCTCGGGGGTGTGAAAACTGAAACGCGCTACGTGATGTTCCGGCCGAAGCTTTTCCCAGATCGGTTGGGTCGCCGCCAACAGCCGTTTGCGGTTTCGGGCTTGCCAAGCTTGGCGCAGTTCCGGGCTACCTTGGAACACCTCGAGGGCCGAGGTCATGAGCCGCACTTCTTCACCGCATTCGTTTTCGAGTAGTCCTTGTGTGTGACGCGACTTGCTGAGGAGGTCGTCTTCAATTCGTTGATGTTGAAACGCATACGCCAGTAACACAAAACCGGCAAGGAGCGCCACAAACGCCAACATCAAGGGGGCAAGGATGCGTGTCCGCAGGTTATAGGGTTTCCTTATTATCCTCAAGATTCCCCGCCCTTTGCCAGCTTCCGACGCATAACGCAACGCGCTGTCGCACGTCGCGCACCTCCCAACGCACACTCGGCAAGTGACACGGTGCGCGAGCCCGGACGCGCAACGCACAAGGCGCCTGTTTCATACCCGCACAATGCCTCGAAACCGCAACCCGTCCGGGGACAACTATGGTACCATTTCCCGGCGATTACGACAAGGTGGCGAATTGCCTCACAATAAAAGTATTCGAAAGGGTATCGTTGCCTCACGTAAAAAAAGTATCCGAAATCGGTTGATGCAAAATGGGATGATCGCCCTTCTTGCGGCAAATTGGGAGGGCAGCGCCGGGTCTACTCACTTGATGGGGCGCGTTTTCCAGAGCCGGTGCTCGAGGACGTCGAGGGCCGCGGCCGCTGCGTCCTCGGGCGAGATGGCGGTCATGCAGCGGTGGTCGGTGGCGCATTCGGGTTTCTGGCACGGCCCGCAGTCGACGTCTATCCGGAGGACGCGTCCGCGTTCGTATAAGCCCTCGGAGTAGCGTGGCGACGTGGGACCCATGATGCACACGGTGGGAA
>DUZM01000027.1 GCA_013349485.1 Candidatus Hydrogenedentota bacterium
AGTTTGATACTGCGCAAGCAGTTGCGTATTATTACGATGGATGGATACGACGGCTTATAGACCCGGATCAACTTACCGAGCCGCCCCTAAAGGAATCGGCGCTATTGATGCAAAAGAGAATACGCCCTTTGGTAATGCTCTATTTATCTGGAACTAGACTGATAAGTGAGGGCACCGAAGATCCGCTTTGACAGGGCCGTGACATACGGAGCAGCAGCACCCACTTCCCTCAACCGAAGCGTCAACTCAAAGAAGGCCAAGGGCCATCTTTGTATCCGCGCCACTCGCAGCTGCCCCCCGGTTGTTGCGTGTCACCCAAGGCTGTTGCTCGGGAATTATGCCACGGAAAAGAGTGACTTCTCGACGCTGCGCCATTGCGTTACGGTTGTAGTAAGGTTGCGCAGCTGCGCGACCCTACCGGCGGCCCTTCCGTCGTATTAAGTACGGGGCAATCGTCGTGATTGCGTTCCCGAGCCAAACGCTCGAGGCCGAGGCGGAGGGCGAACCCTTTGACTGTTTAAGGACCGAACCCACCTTTGGTGAGCGTGTCGGCCGTCATCATGCCGCACCCCGCGACCCCCACCGGCCCACGGCCAGCCGGATAGCGCAAGTCCCGCAGAATCGAACACGGAAGATGCGAAAACAGAGACACGGTGGTGCGATCTTCTTTGCTTTGCTACACTGTATCGGGCTGTCAATGATACCGGGGGAAGGGTGACGCCGTGCATACAGAGGCCGAGAACGCTGGCACTTCCGGGGACGATCTCGACAAAGGCATGGGCATGCTGCTGTACGACGGCATGTGCTCGCAGGTACTCGGGGTTTTCACCTCGGGGGCTTTCCTCGTGGCGTTTGCCCTCCTCTTAGGGGCATCGAACAAAGTCATCGGCTTGCTGGCGGCCGTGGGACCTTTTGCACAGATCCTTCAGATCCCGGCCATCTACCTTGTGAATTGGACCCGAAAACGCAAGCTTCTGGTCGTCCTCACGTCCGTTGTCGGCCGCCTGTTTTGGATTCTCGTTGCCGCGCTGCCATGGTTTGCGCCAGCGCCGGCCCGAATACCGCTGCTGCTGTTTTCCATGTTTGCGTTCTTCGGCTTGGGCGCCATTTCGAGTTGTGCCTTCAACTCCTGGATGCGCGACTTTGTGCCCGAGAGAAGAATGGGCGGCTTCTTCGCCAAGCGCATGGCGCTTGCGACCGCGCTTGGCGCCGCCTTAAGCTTGGTTGCGGGCGCAGGCGTTGACGTTTTCAAGCGGTATTTCACAGAGGAAATCGGCGCCTATTCGATATTGTTTGCTTCGGGTACGTTTTTCGGCCTGTTGGGCTTGTATTTCCTGAGCCGGGTCCCCGAGCCGCGGATGGCACCCCAACCGGCCGGCAACCTATTGGGCACGCTGATCGAACCCGTTCGGGACAGAGAATACCGAAAACTCCTCATCTTTCTTGCCGCCTGGAGTTTCGCCGTCAACTTTGCCGGGCCGTTCTTCACGGTCTACATGTTGCAGCGGCTCGGCCTGAACATGACCTGGATTCTCGCGTTGGCCGTGGCGAGCCAGTTCGTAAACGTCCTCTTCTTCAGGATCTGGGGCAAGCTGGCAGACCGATTCTCGAACAAGTCGTGTATCGCTGTCGCAGGTCCGCTCTTTATCTTCACGTTCTTGATGTGGCCGTTTACAACGCTTCCAGAGCGGTATTTCCTGACGGTGCCGCTGCTGATCGTGATCCATGTTCTAGCCGGCGTGTCCACCGCAGGCGTAGGCCTGTGCGCCGGAAACCTTGCCCTCAAGGCGGCGCCGTACGGACGTGCGACGGCCTTTCTGGCAGTGAACGCGCTGGTAAGCGGCATGGCAGCAACCCTGGCCCCGATCGTCGCCGGCTTCGCAGCGGATTTCTTCTCCCAGCAGGAACTCAGCCTTACAATCGACTGGAAGTCGCTCGCCGACGCCGGGGCGCAATTTACGCTGCCGGCCGTCAGTTTGCGCGGACTGGACTTCGTGTTTGTCGTGGCTTTTGTGCTCGGCCTGTACGCGACGCACCGTCTACTCGCGGTAAAAGAGCTGGGAGAAGTCGAGGAGGAAGTTGTGCTCACCGAGCTGTATGCCGAGGTCCGGCGGGCTTCCCGGAATGTATCCAACGTCGCCGGCATAAGACATTTGTTCTACTTTCCGTTTGCCGTTGTGCGGCGCGCGAAAAGTATCGTGGATCGAGCCAACAACCAGGGTCATGACGGCTAAGGGATGAACGAGATGGTTGACGAATCCCGTGATTAACGGCACAATGGAGTGCAGCAGGTTATCGAACGAGAACGCCCGTCTGCTGGAGGAGTTGTGCCCATGACGCGTGCGGCCGAGACCACGAACATGGCCCTTTTCTGCGACTTCGAGAACATCGCCTTGGGCGTCCGAGATGCGGACTATGCTCGGTTCGACATCGCTAAGGTGCTCGAACGGCTGCTGCTCAAAGGGAACATTGTGGTAAAGAAGGCCTACTGCGACTGGGCCCGCTACAAGGAGTTTAAAGCCGCGATGCACGAAGCCTCCTTTGAGTTGATCGAGATCCCGCACGTACGGCAGTCGGGCAAGAACTCTGCCGATATCCGCATGGTTGTAGACGCGCTCGACCTTTGCTACACGAAGGAGCACGTGGACACCTTCGTTATCATCAGCGGCGATTCGGATTTCTCCCCGCTGGTCAGCAAGCTCCGGGAGAACAACAAGACCGTAATCGGTGTCGGCGTTAAGAATTCGACGTCAGACCTGTTGATCGCGAACTGCGACGAGTTCATCTCGTACGACGACCTCGTGCGCCCTCCCAGCCCCGGTGCAAGGGCTGAGCCCGGGAAAACTGGCCGCAAGCCGACGCGCAAGCCCAAAGGCGGAACCTCCGGTCCCGTCGAGGACAAGAAGCAGGAGGCGTGGCAACTAATGGTTGAGACTTACGAGGCCCTGCTGGAGGAACGCGGAGAGGAGGAGCGGATCTGGGGATCCATGGTCAAACAGGCCCTAAAGCGCCGCAACCCGGGCTTCAGCGAGACCCACTACGGTTTCCGGTCTTTTGGACAGCTACTCGAGGAGGCGGAAGCACAAGGAATCCTTACGCTGGAACGTGATGAGAAGTCCGGCGGCTTCATCCTCAAAAGTTCCCAGGCTTCGTAGATGTCATTGGGCCGATCGACTGCCGGTTCTTCACGTGGCAAGTCGGTGGGAAGGACACTGGTTCCAAACGGACACCTGGGCCATGTTGGGCTTGTAGCTAGGTGTCAGTGGAAGGCGTACACATGAACGCGAAAGACAGCGACCCCGTGCCCGTGCCCGCGGCGGTGTTCGAGGGCTTGCAGCGTTGTCGGCAATTGGGCGAGCAGAACATGCTGGAAATCGGAACCGTTTTGCGCTGGCTCAGAGACGACGGCTGGTATGCTGCGGCTGAGTGGGTTGAGCAGAATCAGCAAGCCTACCTCGATGCGGTCATTCAACCCGGATTCAGGCCGGACGTGTGAATAGGTCTTGATGGGGACGTATTCCGACGATTCCGCCCACCCAACCAAAGGAACCGGGCCGGGAAATCCGAAGGAAGGCACTTCCGGATTGTCCCCATCTCCCTATCCCCCTTACCGGGCGTCTTGTGACCTGCTCTGTCACGTCTCTTCAGTGCGCAGGTCCAGTGTTTCGATTGCATGCCGCACTCCCGTCAACGCCACAGGGGCGATACTGAATGCGCGATAACCAAGCCGAAGCATTGTCAAGACGAGGTCCGCCCGCGATGCAGCCTCCCCACAAACGGTGACGTCTTTAACTCGGCCCACCCCCGTGGCTTCATCAATCATGTGCCTCATCAACCACAGAAATGCAGGGTGTTCGAAATTGTTGTATTTGAGGACTTCTTCGTTGTCCCGATCGGCCGCCATGAAATGCTGAAGCAGATCGTTCGTGCCCACGCTCACGAAGTCCGCTTCAGCCAACATCTCTCTCATGGCAATGGCCGCTGCGGGTATTTCAATCATGACTCCCAGCTTCGTATCACTCGAATAGGGCGCTCCCGATACGCTCATCTCCTTCTTGACGTCTTCTATGTACTGCCGAGCCAGCCTAACTTCATCTATGGTGGTCACCACAGGCAGCAGGATGCCCACATCAGCGTCACCCCGTCCGGCGGCTCTCAGGATAGCTCGCACCTGAGTCTTGAACTCGCTCAAATTGGCATTGAGGTGTCTTCGGATGCCTCTTGTCCCCATCGCCGGATTCAGGGCCACATTCCGGTAGAGAGTACGGTTCTGCTTGTCGGCGCCAATGTCAAAGGTGCGTATGCAGATTCTCTTACCGGAGGAAGCCTGGACGATCTCCTGGTAAACCTCGTACTGTTCCTCTTCGCTCGGAATGCTGCCGCTTGTCAAAGCGAGGAACTCCGTCCGGAACAGTCCCACGCCCTCCAACCCGCTCAAGTAAGCAAAGTCAAGCTGGTCAGGAGACTCAATATTTGCCATGAGGTGGACCTGGGTTCCGTCTCTTGTGGTCCAACCCTTTTCGGATCTTACTTCAAGCGGCAGTCTCGCCTCGCCTAGGCGGGCAAGATGCTCCTTAACCGTTTCGGGGGTGGGCCGAACAACCACGGTTGCTTCGTTGGCATTGACAATAATATCGTCTCCCTCGAAGACAACACACCCCAGGCCGCCTATACCGCCCACCGAAGGTATCCTGAATCCTTTCAGTAGAATTGCCGCATGGGCGAATAGCGCGCTGCTCTCGGTTGCGAAGGCTGCAGCACCGGCATGCTGGGCCTGCATGGCCGCCCGCGGAAACAGGTGGTCGGAAACGAGGACTTGTCCCTTCTCGGGCGCAACATACCTTGCTACTTGCGCCTCCCGCGCCCGAGCGAGCGCACGGAGGATACCGTCTACAAGCTCCCGAACATCTTCTGCGCGTGCTTGCAGGTAGGGATCCGCCATGGCGTCAAATAGCCGAATCAGTTTCTCTGCTTCGTATTCCAAGGCCCATTCGGCATTCACGCTTTCTCCCGCGATGCTCCCCAAGACACTCTTCGTGAATTCGCGATCAGACAGCATAGCCTCGAAGGCGGAGAAGATTGCAGCGGCTTCCGGAAGGGTCGCATCCCGGATCTCACGGACACGCTCCGCAAACTGCGTCTGCACGAGCCGTAAAGCCTCCGTGTACCGATTCTGCTCGACGCCAACTTGGTCAAAGGGAATGTGTTTCTTGGTCACAAGAAACTCGGGTTCCAGCAAAAATGCAGGTCCAATTGCGATACCTGGGCAGATAATCTCGCCTCGGCGTACAACCTCTCCAAGGGACTCGGAGCTGCCACGTATAATCTGGTCGGCCATCGTATCTTCCCTTCGTTATGCGAGTAGCGCCTAGCGGTTACTCGCGCACGCCCGCGTGTGCTGATGGCGGCGGGCTCCGCCAAACGGCCCGTTCTACCCAGAATTCTGAATCGCTTTGTCGAGACATGGCGAAAATGTCTTCCGAGATGTTCTAATGGAAGCGGACTCCCCGGCTATGCGGCACCCAATTAGCCTGGAGATGGAAACCAAGTTTAGCACGAAAACCAATCTTAAGGCCAGAGTAACCTGACGGTGAATTGTTTCAAGGAAGCGGGATCATCCTGTCGTTTGAGGGGGGCTATGGCACAAAATAATCTGTGAGCACACTGAGAGCGGAAGCGCACGGAATCCTCAAACTCCAACGTGATGGAACGCCACGCGGCTTCGTCATCAGGAGTTCTCAGGCGCCGAGTGCCGCTTCTTGAGGTCACCGGTCGCCGGGAGGGCACGGATCGACATTAGCCGAACCGTGGGATCGACGTTGGCCAGTAAGGTTTGCCGCCTCACTGACAGACCAACGAATAGCAATTGCCGTAATCCATTCATTACGGTATCATGGAGCATAGGAAGCAGAAAAACCGAACCCCGATGTATGAGGCAATGCGCGCTGTGCGACTCTATTTGATCAACCCCTCGAACCCGCTGGTCAGCATCGTCAAAGTGAAGGAAAGCCGCTGGAACCGTTACCGCGTGTGGAAACCGCTTAGCCTTATGGTTCTCGCGGGCCTAACCCCGCCAGAATGGGAAATCTCGATCGTGGACGAGAACCTCGGCGTCCCGGACTATTCGGCTATGCCTCGCCCGGACCTTGTGGGTATTACGGCGTTCACCTCCCAAGCAAACCGCGCCTACGAAATAGCCGCTCACTTCCGCCGTCTCGGGGTCCCTGTCGTCATGGGCGGCATTCATGCCACCATGTGCTTGGACGAGGCCATAGAGCACGTGGACTCTATCGTCACGGGGGAAGCTGAGGGCGTCTGGATGAAGGTCCTAAAAGACGCCCTTCAGGGCGGCCTCGAGCGCGCGTACGACGGAGGCATCGCGGAGATAAGCGACGTCCCGCTCGCTCGCCATAACCTGTTGGCTAAGGGATATGCCTTGGGCGCCATTCAGACTTCCCGCGGCTGTCCGATGAACTGCAGCTTCTGCAGCGTCACCGCGTTCAACGGGGCCCGCTACCGTCAGCGCCCCATTCCCGACGTCGTGCGGGAATTCCAGTCGATCCGCGAGAAACATGTTCTGGTAGTGGATGACAATCTTGTCGGCACGCGACCCGAACACATCACCCGCGCCAAGGATCTGTTCCGTGCCATGGCGCAGGCGAATCTGAGGAAAGAATGGATTGCTCAGGCCACCATCAACTTCGCCGATGACGAGGAACTCGTGGCGTTGGCCGCGAGGGCCGGGTGCCGCGGCGTCTTTATCGGCTTTGAATCCCCCACCCCGGAAGGGATCCCGGGACTCGGGAGGAAATTCGACCTGCTGAAGGGCCGGGATTTCCGAGCCGCCGTGCGACGCATACAGCGGCACAACATGTTGGTTGCGGGGTCCTTCATCATGGGTTTGGACATCGACGAACCGGGCATCGGCAAGCGCATCGCCGAGGCCGCCACCCAGTACGGCGTGGACAATCTCAACGTGCTGTTCCTGACGCCTTTGCCCGGCACCCGCCTGTGGGACCAGATGAAATCGGAGGGCCGCGTCGCTCTCGATGCGTTCCCGGAAGATTGGAAATACTACACACTGACCTACCCAGTAGCCCGGTACAAGCATTTGTCGCTGGACGATATCATCCAAGAAATGATCTCGTGCAGCCGGGGATTCTATTCCATGCCGCGCATTCTGGGCAGGGTTTGGAGCAACTTGTGGGGACGCCGTAAGCCGCTTGTCAGCTTGGTGGGCAATCTCTCATACCGGAGCAACATCCGTGTGGACTGCGAAGCATATGCGGCCTTCAAGCGTCAACGGGGCAGTAGACACCATTGAGCCAGCGGCGCGTAAGAGAACAGTGGCGCGCGGCTTTTTGGGGGAAAAGCAATGAACATTCCTTATAAACGCAACACCCGCGCCAATCCACCCTGTTCCCGATCACGGCGTGAAGTCCAGGAAATCGCGGTCATCGGGGAGCCGCAGCATGCCTGACTCGTGGAGTAGTTCTACGCTCTTGCTGTGAAAGCGCGTCCTTCTCAGGTAGCACCAATGCGGCGCGCGGAGAAACCAGACGGGAAGCGACTGCACGTACGCCGCCTGCAGGGCTTCGCCCTTGGTGAAGGCGTCCTCGAATCCCCACGAAACGAATTTGACGTGGGCCGCGCTTGCGGCGGCGACCCAGTGCGCCGCTTCGAGGATAGTCGATTCATCAACAGCGCGAACTGTCATCATCACAGGCGTTAATGACCATATTCCCCGAGCAGGACTGGCGTTCAGATACTATGCCACGAACAACGGCGGGGGTTCCATTGTCAATCGCCTCTTCGAGCAATATGCTGCACTTGAGATTTGAATCCGCCGTGTTGACCCGTGGCACGGCCTAGCCCATCGTCAGGGACGGCTCGTCAATGCATTCGAGATTCTTGCGGGTGGATTCCAGATGCCGCCGAACCGCTTCGGCCGCTTTCTCGCCGTCCCCCTCGCGATAGGCTTCCAGGATCGCTTCATGCTCCCTGTGAACGCGCTCCTGGTCAATCTGCTTGCCGATGTACATATAAAGCCGGCTCAACTGGTTGAGTGAGCGCAGGTCCTCATAAATCTGAACCAGTACTTCGTTGTCGGTGCTACGAATCAACAGTTCGTGAAACTTGATATCCCACGTCAGGTAGCCCCGGAAATCCTTGTAACGTGTACCCAGGTAATGCGTGTTCATCCCATGAAGCGCCTGCACAAGGCCTCTTATTAAGGTCTTGGACTTGCGCGGGGCGCCGATGCGGGCGGCATGACACTCGAGCAACGCGCGTGTGCTGATCATGTCTATAAAGTATTGTTTGGAGGGGAGCTGGGCCACGACATACCCCGCGTAGGGTTTGCGTTCCACGAGGCGTTCCGCCTGAATGCGGGCCAGGGCCTCCCGTACGGGGGAGATACTGACCCCCATCTCTCGCGCCAGGGTGTCGATAGTCAATCGTTCCCCGGGTTTGAGGCGCATATCGAGGATTTCGCCTTTGATGAGGTCATAAATCTGGTGCGTCAAGGCTTCGTGCTTTATCTTCTTTCGGCTGTTCAGCTTCAGTTTGGCCACGGAGACATTGCCTTTCTTCTCAAGGGACTAGGCAACCCAAACTTTCATCGATATCTCACGAGAACGAGCACAATACGTCAAGAACCTAATACCTGAATAACCTCGAAGTATTATGGCTGCGCGATGCCGTGCTCAACTTTTTCTTTAGGCCTTCAAGCGATAGAATCGCTTCGCGTTCTCTGAAAGGAATAAGCGTCGCTCTGATTCTGTCATTTCGCCCATGGCCTCGATAGCCGAGCAAAGGACGTCCCCATAGGGCGCCGCCTTTCGGCAAACCGGCCAGTCGCTCCCCCACATCAGCCGCTCGATGCCAAAGGCCTCGCGGACGCACGCCACGTAGGGCTTGAGCTGTTCGACGTTCCAGTTCGCATGGTCCGCCTCGGTCACTATACCCGAAACCTTGCACCAGATATTCGGGAAACGGGCTATGAGGCGAATCCAATCGGCCCACTCTGCGAACGCGTCTTCTGCAATATCGGGCTTGCCCAGATGGTCGAGCACCATGCGAAGGCCGGGGACCTGCTCTGCCATGCGCGCAATCGTCTCAAGGTGCCGCGGAAACACGATCAGATCGTAGGCCAGTCCGGCCGCCGCCACCGCGCGTAACCCCCGTATGGAGGCCTCGCGCACCAGCCATTTGTCGTCCGGACTCGACTCGACTTGGTGGCGGATGCCGACCAGCCGCGGATGCGCGGCGACCTCCTCCAACGCGGCTTCGACGCTGTGTGCCTGCAGGTCGACCCAACCGACGACGCCGGCGATGAAGTCGTAGCAGTCGGCCAACCCAAGCAGGAAACGGGTCTCCTCGACTGAATTGTGGGCCTCGACCAGCACCGTGGCCGCCACGCCATGCTCACGCAGCAGCGGCTCTAGGTCTTTGGGCAGATAATCGCGCCGCAAAATCGAAGGCCCCGGCGGCATCCATCGGTAGCTGAAGCGGTTTATGTCCCAGAAATGCTGGTGACTATCGATCACGGGCAGTGCGTTAGGGGTCGAGACTTCCATGTTCTTAGTCCGGCATAAGGCTGCGACGCAGGTCACGATAGGCCCGGTGCAGCATCAGCGTATCGACCCCATAGGCCACAAAGCGCACGCCGATATCACGATAGGCGCGGGCTTGCTCCGGTGTGACGGCAAAATTGCCGACCGCAATGGACCGCTCCTCGGCTTTCTTAACGATGCCGCGAATGGCCTCGAGCACGCGCGCATCGGTGACTTTCCCCGGGATGCCGAGCGATTGCGAGAGGTCGAATGGTCCTATGAATATCCCGTCGATGTGCTCCACTTCCAGGATCGCGTCAAGATTTGAAATGCCCTCAATGCCTTCGATCTGAAGAATGATGCAGGTTTCGCGATTGGCCCAGTTGTAGAAGTCTGGGTCCTCGTCTGCGGCGTTGTACCCGCCGCAACGGGTGAACGGGCAAACGCCCCGCCGGCCGCCGGGGTGAAACTTCGCCGCCTTAACGACCTGCTCGGCCTCGGAACGGCTGGTCAAGTTTGGCACCATCACGGCCGAAGCACCGAAGTCCAGTGCCTGGCCGATGCAGTGGTGCTCCAAACGCGGCACGCGGAAGACGGTGGCCAGCCCCACTGCGTCGCAGCCGCGTATCAGATCGAGCGAGGAATCAGCCCCGAACGTTCCGTGCTCGGTGTCGATGATGCCGAAGTCCATGCCGGCATGGCCGACGATCTCGGCCGAATCGGCCGCAGGGATCTGCAGGAACGTGCCGAGCAGAAATTTCTTCTCCGAGAGTACCTGTTTGAATGTGGGCATGATCTTGCCTCGGCCTCCTTAGCGTGTAGCGATTTGGGCTTCCAATTCATCAAAAGCCTTCAGGAATGAGCTCTGAAAAGCGCGCACCGGCCCAAAATCAGGGAACTCTCCGGGCGCCAAGGCATCCGGTTCGGTCGCCTTGCGGAAATCGGGAAGATGCGCGCGAAGCGCCTCGATCGTTTCTGAACTGGCATGCTTATCGATGCGCTTCTCCGGGACCTCGTCCTTGAGCGCTTCGGCGAGGTCCCAGCCGATCGTCACGGCAAGGTCGCCACCGACCAGCTCAGCGAAATGATGCGATCCGCGGGCGCCGCCGCCCATGAGCCGGGCCTTGAAGTTTCGTTTCCCATACTCTGAGTAAGCGATGCGGGTGCCTTCGCAACCTGCCGCGCGCAGCGTCGCCTGGTCGAGGGGCAGATTGTGCCGCTTGGCCTCGGCGGCCAAACCCTCATCGAGGAGGCCGGCGATGTAGGTCACGTAGCACAACGGTGTTTTGCCGGAGTGCTGACTCGCGCGCTGGTAAGCTTCAGCCATGAAGATCGCCTGAGACACGGAGAAGCCCAGTGTGGCGATCATAGGGATATCATGCCGGACAAGCACTTCCATCGCGGCCGCACCGGCCTCCGTCGAAGGTACCTTGAGAATGATGTTCTCGGCCAGTGCGGCCAGTCTGAGACCCTCGTCAATGATGAAATCCGCGTCGTTGTTGCGTCGTGGATTGCCTTGGATGGCCACCAGCCCGTATCGGCCTTGCGAGCGTTTGTAAAGCGGTAGGAAGCGCTTCTGCAAGCGCAACACCGACCATGAGTAAGCCTGCATGATGACCTCTTCAAGACCGTCGTTTCGCTCGACGGCCGCATCGAGCTGGGCCAGGGCTTCCCCATCGTTGCGCACAATGCGGGCCAGATAGGTGGGATTCGTTGTCGCGCCCACGGCGCCCAGCTCGAGCGCCTGGGAGGCCTGTTCGGGCGTGGCATTGTTGATCCAGAATTCCGTGGGCGTGGTTTCCGCAACGGATTTGAAATAGCGGCCTTTCACGTCATCTCCTTTGAAATGGGTCCGGGCTACTTGACGCCATAACCGCACTCGGAGCCGCCCGACACCGGGATGACGGCGCCCGTGATGAAGCTGGCGCCCGGCGATGCGACAAAAGCGACCACCCGGGCGATTTCCTCGGGGCTGGCCGTGTAGCCGAGGTGATTGACTTTCGTTCGGTAAGCAACGATCTCTTGAGCGTTGGGCATCCTGGCGATCATGGCGTCCGTGGTAGGAGTCAGCACACTGGACGGACAAATGGCATTACTTCGAATGCCGTCCTTGCCATAATCGATCGCCATAGCCTTGGTCAGGGCGTTAAGCCCGCCCTTTGCGGTGCTGTAGGCTGCATGGCTGGCTTCGCCCGCCACGCCCGCCATAGAAGACACATTGATAATGCAGCCATGCGTCCGGCGCAGGTGGGGATACGCGTATTTGCAGCACAGAAAAGGGCCCTGAAGATTGACGGCCAGAATGCGTTCGAGATCCTTCTCTGAGGTCTCGTGCACGGCGTGCATGGGTTCGATCAGCGCGGCATTGTTGACCAGTACGTCAATGCGGCCGAAACGCTCCACCGCCGCGTCGAACAGACCGCGAATATCCTCGGAAGAACTCAGATCGGTTTTGTGAAAGACGACCCTGTCCGTTGCGAACTCTCCGGCGAACGCCGCGCCCTGCGGATCGATATCCACCATGAAGACGCACGCCCCCAATCCATGAAACTCCCTCACACAGGCACGGCCAATGCCGCCGGCAGCGCCCGTGATGATCACAACCTGGCCTTCAAACTCATGACTCATTGTGTGGGTTCAACTCCTTGGTAAGGGATTCGCCAGTTGCTCGTCGAAAGGATAGAGGGGACGCGGAATGCGTTTGAAGTCGAGCATGCGCATGTCGCAAGGCGTGGGGCCGGAAATGTCCACGAGGAAATACCCCCGCATGACATCCCGATACGCAAAGCGAAAATTCATCATGTTCTTGACACCGATGAACTTAGCGTCGCGCGGGTTGAGCCCGGCGGTGCGCAGCTGTTCCTCCCCCCAATCATATGTCGGCACCGACATAATCACAAGGTCGATAGGGTCATGCCTGAAAACAGCCGTGGGACCCATGCTGACCGTTTGGCCGCCTAGAATACCGCCATCATACCGGAACCGTCCGTCAGACAACTTGACCACCTCGCCGTCAAGCATCAACGGCTCTCCCCAGCGCGGATCTTGGGCGTAGCCGACCTCGATGGTCAATCGGCTGCCGACGCCGGCTTCCATGCAGCGACGTGCCCCGGCAGGATCCACGACCGTCGCATAGCAGATCTCTGTCACCTGCAGGTTGACCAGTTCACGCACCAATCCTATGCCGTCACCGGCGCCGCCGCCGCCAGTCGTGTCGGCGGTGTCCAACAGCAGAATTGGCTGGCCTTCAATGGCACGCCCGCGTTTGACGGCCTCGGCGACGCTCAGGGGCTCGACATGGAACACCTCGCGCAGCGACCAGTATTTTCCGGCAATCTCATGGGCTTTCTGGTCGGCCTTCTCCTGATTGCCGTCGGTCACCACCACAACCGAGCAACCGATTTCCTCGATATCGATATACGAACCGACGAAGAAGATCGATGCGGTCAGAATCTCCGGGTCATTTTCCAGGCGCCCTGTTTGCTCGACAAGTTGCGCAAAAGGGCCGTCGTCCTTGGTCGTGGCGTTAAAGGCCGTCAGCAACATGGGCAAACTGACGTAGCCAATGCGTGGCGCCGCGTGTTCGCGAATAATCTTCAACATCAGCCGCGCGGCGCGCTGACCCACCTCGAACGTGTCGTCGTGAGGATATTCACGATATCCCAGGATCGCATCCGTTTCCTCGACCATGCGCTTGGTCACGTTGCCATGAATGTCGAGGGTCGTTACAAGCGGCGTCTGCGGACCGACCAAGGCGCGTATGGCCGCGGCAAGGTCGCCTTCCGGATCATCAAGATCCTCGATGACCATGGAACCGTGACAGGACAAAAGGACGCCGTCAACCGGCTGCCCCGCTTCCAGTAAGGCCAGCATCCGCGCTTTGAGTTCGCAATAGCAATTGCTGGCGATCAGCCCCGTCGAATTTCCTCGCGTCGTGACCAACGGGACAACCTCGACGTCTTCCTCTTCCAGAATGCTAAGCATGCCGGCGACTTCGCTTTCCGTGCCGCGCAACGAAAACACCTCATTGCCCTGCCATAGATAACCCGTGCTGCGGAAATGGTCGATTCCACTTACCGTGGCAATGAAGCTGTTCGATTCGAGCGAGATCTGGCCGACAGCGATGCGAAGACGCGCCATGGGACTATGACCTTTCTGAACGCGCGTCCAACAATCGGTGTGCGCCGTCAGGACACTCAGGCATAGGGCGGTGCCTCATGACTGTATTCGGCCCCGAAAATGAGGTCGGAGTAATTGCCGGGCGGAATCGACTGGCCACGTGGCAGGGAAAGGCGCTCGAGCGCTTCCCGATCGACTTCCGCTCCCAGGCCCGGCCCATCGCCGAGTTGAAGGATGCCATCCTGCAGCTTTAGAGGATCACGCAACAGTTTTTCTATGAAAGGGTTACGGGTCTGGTCGACCTCGACCGTCAATCCGTGCGGCGCGGCGGCCACCAGGTGGGCATTGGCCAACAGCGCGACGGCGTCGCTCCAGGTATGCGGGGCGAATTTCAAGCCGTGCTCGGCGGCCATCGAAGAAATGCGCCTGCATTCAGTGATGCCCCCCGCGCGGCAGGCATCGGCCTGCACGACGTCGAGCGCTCCCGCGCGAATCATCTCGCGAAACCCCTGAACGCCGAAGTCGTTTTCGCCCGCGGCCAGCGGGGTTTTCAGATGAGGTCGCAAAGCTACGTAGCGGTCAATCTCCTCGGGCGCGAAGGGTTCCTCAAACCAGAAGACATCATGTTCGGCGAGTACCTCGTCGAAACGTATGGCGGCTTCCAGTTCATAACGATGGGAACCATCCACCAGCAGCCGACCCCATGGAGCGATCGCGCGCGAGACCTCACGGACAACCCCGGTATCGTAGTCCCAGTTCTTGCCGAGCCGGGTCTTGAACCGCGCGAAGCCGCGTTCTCTGAGCCGAAGCGCTTCGTCGGTGAGCTCCTCGGGGCGGTCCTTCCAGAAGAGGGCGCTGGCGTAGGCCGGCGCCCGGCCTTCCGAAGCCCCCAGCAACCTCCAGATGGGCTGGCCTTCGATCTTGCCGCGCAGGTCCCATAACGCAATGTCGATGCCGCCCAAAGCGGACATGGCAACGCCCTTGCGGCCATACCAGCGGGTCAATCCGTAGAGTTTGTCCCAGATGGCCTCAACGGGTCGGGGATCTTGGCCTATCAGATGCGGCGCGAGGTGGTCCTCGATGATGATCCGGGCCAAATCGGGATAGGCATACGTGGCGCCCCAGCCGGTCAGGCCCGAATCGGTCTGAATTTCAACGATCGTGGTCACGCGACTGGTGACCTGTCCGCCGGCGTAGAGGTAGCCTTTGCGGTTGGGGTAGTCAAAGTAGAGGTTATGCGTTTGGATCGAGCGGATTCTCATAGCGAATTCAGCGTTCTCCCGCCGTGGCAATCAATCCGAATCCACGCCGAAACAGAGCAAACGATAAGTCCAATATCATCGATGATATATGAAATGGCCCGAGAAACGCAACGTCGGGCATTGCTGTCAGCATTTGTTACCACAAAGGAAGGACGTCGAAGAAGCTGCCAGTTCTTGGCACTGGCGTCTGGGTGTGCGTGATGCGCATCTCTACCCCATTGCGCGGTCTGCATCTGCCATGATTCGAACGGTTAGCGGATGAGCGGCGAAGCCCGCCTCCATCCGCTGGTTGGGGTTCCTTCTCCTTTGTCAATCGTGCAAGGTAGTTACCGTCGTCTTCTTGCTGGAGTATCTCGACGCACCAGGAATGCTCCTGGCCGTGACGTATCAGTGTCTCCGGGTCCACGTACAACCAGGTGAGCATCGGGCCCCGCTGTTCCTTATATTCAAATCGCCATTTGACCTCTCCCACATAGCGTCCGGCCTCGCGGGTGGCCGCTTGATAGGCGAGATGGACGGGGTTTTCCGTGCATCTCACATCCAGAGAATTCAGCAAGACCTGGCCGCCATCGTTGACCAAGTTGTGAAGGCGCTTCAGAAACCGGTCCAATCCAGACAAATCCTCGACCATGCCAATGGTGCGCCCCAGAATCAAAGCCGTATCAAATGGCTCGGCATCGAAGCAGGCGACGTCTGCACAGTGGACCTCACAAACACCCCTACGCCGCATAATATCACACGCTTGCGAAGAAACATCGATTGCGCAAACAGACAAGCCGCGCTCTTGAAGATGAAGGCTATGGAGTCCCGTTCCCGCGCCAATGTCCAGAACGCGCCCGCAACATTTCGCAAGCGCAACTCGGTCAATCGCCCAATCAGTGCTTCCTCGAAAGGCTGAGTTGAGGGGAAGTCGCTCTCTTACACCGTCTTCGCGACACACAAAGAGCGTTGCTTCAGCGTCGCCGTTGAAGAACTCCAGTAAAGCCTGGCCGTAGAGTTCCATACGCTCTGCGTCAGTTGTCATCTTCCCTAACGTTACGCGTGACCGGCGCCAGTGCAGTCGACGCGATGGTCAGCTTCTTATCTCATGCAGATCTCAGTCAAGAACTCACAGGACACTTCGAAAAGACTCGTCTCTAATTCTGTCCGAGAACTTCCGAACACGAACAGCACCTTCGAATTCCTTATACGGTACAACGACCCTTTCTGCAAAAGCCTCGACTATCTCGTCATTCCCTACATAGATCGCAATGTGCCCAACACCGTTCTTGAAGAGGGGATGTTCGTGACCATCCCCTTTGAAAAGGACCAGGTCCGCAGGCTGGATCTCCGAACGTTCTATGATTTGACCATAGTCGATGATCTTCACAGTATAACGCGGAAGGTAGATGCCCGCTTTGAAATAACAATAAGTGACGAGGCCAGAGCAATCAAATGCCTTCATCTCGTCCTTTATCCTCACGTGGTAGCCGTAGGGTTTGCCAAGCTGATTCCGAGCCACACAGACAATCTTCGTTCTTATTTCGGCGTTCACTTTGTCTACCCAAGCTAACTGATTTGTATCAGTTTTCCTCTATGTACGGCGGCTGGCGGAACGAGTGGATGTCGTCGATGCCGTGTTTGAGCATCGCGAGTCGTTCGAGGCCGAGTCCAAGGGCGTGCCCACTTACGGCACGAGGATCATATCCGCCCTTGGTGAGCGTTTCGGCGGTCATCATGCCGCAACCCACTACTTCCACCGATTCTCCGCGATGGCAAATGCATGCCTCATAGCACTGCTCGAACCGCGGGAAATCGTGCGGCGCCCAGGTTAGCTCCGTGGAGCCGAAGACGCTCTCGATCACCTTCCGAACGGTCGCCTTCATGTCGTCTTGGGTAACGTCCCGGGCGACACACAATGCCTCGAACTGATGGAACATCTTGGCATGGCCTGCGTCCTCTTGCGCACGGGCTCGGAAGACGCGTCCTGAAGTCACAAGGCGCACGGGAGGTGTCCGTCCCACCATCGCTTGCAGGAGTGTAATCGTGGTCTCAGGTCGCAGGATATGGTCTTTGTCTACGTAATACGCCTCGTCCCTTGGGTCCGCCTGTTGAAGTGCATTGAATTCCCTTCCGACCACCTCATTGCCCTCGACATACTCGTAGTCGGGCAGCGCCGCGCGGATCGCCTCAGCGACCTCGCGTACGGGATGCCCTTCGACCTCGAGCAGGTTGGGCCTATCGAGCAGTTCCGCAATGACCTTCTGAGAAAACCGTTCATCGGGCACATTATGTTTCAAGGTTTCTTCAACCATCTCGATCATCCTTTCCTTGAGTTTCTTGCGCGCGTCGTGCAACCGCTTTTGCACGGTTGTCACCGGCACTTCAAGAAATTCGGCTATTTCGTTCTGCAAATATCCGTTGATATAGAAGAGCGTGGTTGCCTCGCGCTGGTTGTCGGGCAGCGAGTGAATCGCCTCGAGGACTTCTTCCCGCATTCCGTCTCCTCGTTTTGCCGTTGCAGCCGCGCCCATCGCTTCCTCCAAAGGCACGGTTTTCAGGCGCTTCTTCCTGGTCACACGGCGGCAGTGCGTGTGCACGATCCGCCGAAACCAGCCCGGGAACGCGCGGGGCTCCTTCAGATCCGGAAGCTTAACGTACGCGTCGATGAAGGCTTCCTGGGCCACGTCCTCCGCCCAATGGAAATCGCCTAGTATCGAGTAGGCGTACCCGTGCGCCATGTCCTGGAACCGGCGCACAAGCGTCCCGAACGCCTCGAGGTCCCCGGAACGCGACCGCTCGACCAACGCTTCGACTCCTTCCATGGCAATGCGCTCCTCGTCGTAGAAGGCCTTCTATAGGCAAAGAGCCAATTTCTTAAGCGAATCATACCATTTGCGTGCTCCACCTTGTCGGCATTCGGAAGCGAGCGCCAGTTTGCCTCCCCCCAGCCCGGAAAAAGAAGCGTGCTTGACCGGCCTTACCCAAAGAAGA